>JAEWEH010000076.1 GCA_023389535.1 Pseudomonadota bacterium | reverse complement strand
AGGAGCAAGGCCGGCCCCCGCCACCCGGCTCGCGTCAGAAAAAACAGCAGCGATCCCGAGCGTCTTGCGATCAACCGCCCGTGGCCAGCCCTTCACGGCGTGGGTCCGCAGCACCTATCAAACCTTGCGGCGTCAACAAGACGCCCTGCAGGCCGCTGGGGAAATCGATCTCGCGCACCGCATGCCCCATGGCGCGCAGGCGCGGAGCCAGCTCATGCAGCGCAGTCCCTTTCTCCAGCTCGGTAAAGCGATTGCGGCTACCGCGATTGGGCAAGTCTATCGCTTGCTGCAGGCTCAGCTTCCAATCCAGTACCCCCAGCAAAGTCTTGGCAACGTAGTTGATAATCGCCGCACCGCCCGGCGAACCTATCGCCAGATACGGCCTGTCGCCCTTGAGCACCAGCATGGGCGCCATGGAACTGCGCGGGCGTTTCAGCGCCTCCACCCGGTTGGCCACCGGCCGGCCTTGCGCGTCCACATTCGATAGCGAAAAGTCCGTCAGTTGATTATTGAGCAGGAAGCCGCGCACAAATATTTTGCTGCCGAACGCGGTTTCTATCGAACTGGTCATGGACACCACATTGCCCTGCGCATCCACCGCCACCAGGTGGCTGGTGGACGGCAGTTCCGGCGCATCGCCTTGACCTCGTACCGCCCGCTTGCCTGCCGGATCGCCCGGCGGCGCCCGTCCCATGCTTTTGTCCGGCCGTATCAAGGCGGCACGCTGCGCCAGGTATTGCGGATCCAGCATGGCCTGCACGGGCACATCGACAAAGTCGGGATCCGCCACATACAGGTCGCGGTCGGCGAAGGCCAGGCTGCCCGCCTCAGCGAAATAATGAACGGCGCCCAGCGAGTCGGGGGACAGCGCGGCAATGGGCGTATGCGACAGGATGCCCAGCATCTGCATGACGGCCAGTGGGCCAGAACTGGGCGGCGGCGGGCCGCACAAGGTATAAACGGCCTTGTACGGCGCGCACAACGCGGCCCGCTCCTTGGCGCGGTAACCCGACAGATCAGCCAGGCTCAAATCGCCCGGAACGGGGTGCGCCGCCACCGCGGCGACGATGTCGCGCGCAATGTCGCCCTGGTAGAAAGTCTCGATCCCCTCATCGGCAATCTGACGCAGTGTTTGCGCGTAGGCGGGATTCTTCAATACATGGCCCACCGGCCAGGGACGGCCCTGGCCATCGTAGAAATAGGCGGCCGCCGCCGCTTGCTCGCGCAGGGCGTCGTTCTGCGCCAGTAAGCCATGCAAGCGCGGAGACACGGCAAAACCTTGTTCGGCCAGCGCAATCGCGGGCTGGAACAGCCGCGACCAGGGCAGTCGTCCGTGCTGTTGATGCATCAGTGCCATGGCCGCCAGCGCGCCCGGGACGCCAACGGATCGGCCACTATTGACGGCCTCCCAAAAATCCACCGCCTTGCCGTCCCGCATGAAACGATCGCCATGCGCCGCCGCCGGAGCCGTTTCACGACCGTCGTAGGACAACACCCGATGTGTCCGCGCATCGTAAGCCACGATGAACGCGCCGCCGCCTATGCCGGACGACTGCGGCTCGACCAGGTTCAGCACCAACTGGGCCGCGATGATGGCATCGGTGGCTGTGCCGCCGTCGGCCAGCACCTTCACGCCGACTTGCGTGGCGTGCGGATTGGCGGTGCTGACCATGTAATGGCGCGCATGGGCCTCGGGGCGTTGGTTCACGCCCGTGGCGCCTTCGGGATTGAAGTCCTCTTTCGACTGGATGTCGGCCGGCTGTGGGGACGGAACGCGCTCCAGGACCTCCAGATCCTGATCAGCCGTCGCCGACCAGCCCGGCGCGGCCGGCGCCAACAGCAGCAAGGCCGTGGCGCAGCCGGCACTAGCCCTGGATAGACGACGCCTTATTCTGACAATACTCATCTGCGTGCCCCTGTAAAAAGTCCCCTGGCTGGATGGATGCGCTGGATGCGCTGACGCTCGCCCGGATTGCGTCCCCGTCCCTTTCGCCCTGGGCCGGATACGTAGACTTGTTCAACTGCCTCGATCATCGTCTTTCTGTCGTCGGGACCGCCGTACCCTGCCCAGTGGCCATGCCGGCCAGCCAGGACTCAAAGGCCAGCAGTGCGCCATTGCGCTCGCTGGACGACGGATAGCTGAAGAAATAAGCGTCCGTTACTTTCAACACGCCTTGTGAGGGCGACGCCAGGCGCCCGGCCGCCAGTTCATCCTGAACCAGGAAACGCGGCACCAGAGCCACGCCCAAGCCGGCCCTGACGGCCGCCAGGGTCAGCGTGAACAGTTCATAGCGGGGGCCGGCGCTCATCGACGGCAGGTATTCCAGGCCCTGCGCCGCATACCACTGGCGCCACGCATCCGGCCGCGACAGCATATGCAGATGCGTCAAGGACGCCATGTTCCAGTCGCTTGCCCGGTCGGCAGGCAGCAGTTCGGGCAGGCAAACGGGCACCAGTTCCCCTTCGTCGAACAGCTTGATGCCGGTCGTCTGCGGCCAGATCTGAGCGGCGTGATAGATGGCCGCATCGTAGGGATGGTCCGCAAACTGGAAAGGCAGGGTGCGCGCCGACAGGCTGACGGCAATGTCCCCGTGCAGCCGTTGGAAGCCGGGCAGCCTTGGCAACAGCCAAGTGCTTGCCATGGTCGGCAGCACGGCGATATGTAGACTGCGGCCCATGCCCGCCCGCGAAATCAAACCGAATGTGTCTTTTTCCAGTTGCTCCAGATGATGCCGCACGCGTGCCGCGTATTCCTCGCCCGCATCCGTCAGGGCGACGCGCCGCCGTACACGGGTCAGCAGCTGTACGCCCAGACGTTCCTCCAGCCCCGTGACTTGCCGATAAATCGCGCTATGGGTCAGCGCCAGTTCGTCCGCGGCACGCGAAAATGAACCGAGCCGCGCCGTCGCCTCGAAAGCCTGCAAGGCCCCCAGATTTGGAATCCCGTTACGCATTTTGCCCTTCCTTCCGGCTCTGATCTGATATGGCGGGCTCGCCAGCGCGCGCCGGGCGGTCTGCCTGGAGCTCAAGCGCGCCGCGTACTGGCCGGCCCATCGTGCATAATAAGCAAAACATTGTGCAATTTTATCAATTGCATTGTGCATGTCTTGCACATTATCCTCATTCCCTATGAAAGCACACTCTCTACCCGATCCCCGGCCTCGTCTGGGCGGCCATATTCTGGTCGATCAATTGGTCGCCCATGGCGTGAAACACGTATTTTGCGTCCCCGGCGAAAGCTACCTGGCCGTGCTCGATGGCCTGCATGACGCGTCCATCGCCGTCACGGTTTGCCGCCAGGAAGGCGGCGCCGCCATGATGGCCGACGCACACGGCAAGCTGACCGGGGAGCCGGGCATCTGCATGGTGACGCGCGGGCCGGGCGCATCCAACGCCATGGCGGGGGTGCATATCGCCCACCAGGATTCCACGCCGACGATCCTGTTCGTCGGGCAGATCGAACGCGGCATGCGCGAACGCGAAGCCTTCCAGGAAATGGATTACCGGGCGGTATTCGGCACCCAGGCCAAATGGGTCACCGAAATCGACCAGGTCGAACGCATACCGGAAATCGTGTCGCGCGCCTTTCATGTCGCCACCTCGGGGCGGCCCGGGCCGGTGGTCATCGCACTGCCTGAAGACATGCTGGTCGAAACCGCCGAAGTCGCCGATGCGCCCCATTACCAGGTGGTCGAAAACGCCATGGCACCGGCGCAGCTGGATGCGCTCACCCAAGCATTGGGTCAGGCCCGCAAGCCCATCGCCATCCTGGGCGGCACGCGCTGGAACCAGGCGGCCGTCGATCAGTTCGCCGCTTTCGCCGCGCAATGGCAGCTACCGGTCGCGGTGCAGTTCCGCCGCCAGATGCTGTTCGACGTCGCCCACCCCTGCTTCGTCGGCGATGTGGGCCTGGGCGGCAACCCGCAACTGATGCAATACATCAGGGACGCCGACCTGGTGCTGCTGGTGGGCGGGCGCATGTCCGAGATCGCCAGCCAGAGCTATACCCTGTTCGACATCCCGGTTCCCAAGCAAAAATTGGTGCATGTGCACGCCGACGCGGGCGAACTGAACCGCGTCTATCGCGCAGACCTGGCCATCAATGTATCGCCGGCCGCATTCGCCACGGCCGTGGCGCCGCTGCAGGCGCCGCAGGCTTTGGGATGGCAGGAAGCCTTGAGCGGCATGCGCGCCAGTTACCTGGCATGGTCGAACCCTGAAGGCGTCCGCAACCCCGGTGCTTTGCAAATGGGCGCGGTGATGGCTTATTTGCGCCAGGCCCTGCCCGTCGATGCCATCATGTGCAATGGCGCGGGCAATTACGCCACCTGGCTGCATCGCTTCCATCCCTTCAAACGCTACGGCACCCAATTGGCGCCCACGTCGGGGTCGATGGGCTATGGCTTGCCCGCCGCAGTCGGGGCCAAGCGCATGGCGCCCGAAAAAATGGTCGTGTGCTTTGCCGGCGATGGCTGCTTCATGATGCATGGCCAGGAATTCGCCACGGCGGTGCAGTATGGCCTGCCCATCATCGTCCTGGTCATCGACAACGGCATGTACGGCACCATACGCATGCACCAGGAACGCCATTATCCGGCCAGGCTTTCCGCCACGGCCTTGCAGAACCCAGATTTTGCCGCCTATGCCCATGCCTTCGGCGGCCATGGCGAACGGGTGGAAACCACCGAGCAATTCGCACCCGCTTTCGAACGCGCCGTGGCCAGCGGCAAGCCGGCCATCCTGCACTGCCTGCTGGACCCGGAGGCAATTTCGCCCACCACCACCCTGCAGAAAATACGCGATCAGGCGCTGCAATCGCAGCAAGGCGCTTGAACGTACGCACCGCCCATTCCGTCCGGCCCTGAGCGGCCGGGCGGGGCATGCAGGCGCCGCAGCCGGCCCCTGCCCTGATGAATTTGAACTTACCTGTATTGGAGCCTTATATGTCGGCAGCCCCTTCCTTCCATTGGCAAGACCCCCTATTGCTGGACACCCAGCTTAGCGCTGAAGAGCGCATGGTGCGCGATGCCGCACTGGCCTACGCCCAAGACAAACTGGCCCCCCGCGTGCTCGACGCTTTCCGCAATGAACAGACCGACCCCGCCATCTTTGCCGAGATGGGCGAACTGGGCCTGCTGGGCGCCACGATACCCGAGGAATATGGCGGCGCAGGCTTGAACTACGTCAGCTATGGCTTGATCGCCCGCGAGGTGGAACGCATCGACTCGGGCTATCGATCCATGATGAGCGTGCAATCTTCCCTGGTCATGGTGCCCATCAACGAATTCGGCAGCGAAGAGCAAAAACGCAAATACCTGCCCAAGCTGGCCAGTGGCCAGTGGATAGGCTGCTTCGGCCTGACGGAACCCAATCATGGCTCCGACCCCAACGGCATGGAAACCCGTGCCGTCAAGACAGACGGCGGCTACCGGCTGACTGGCAACAAGATGTGGATCACCAACTCGCCCATCGCCGACGTATTCGTCGTGTGGGCGAAAGTCGTCGGCGGCGACGACGATGGCAAGCTGCGTGGCTTCATCCTGGAAAAAGGCATGAAGGGGCTTTCGGCGCCCGCCATTCATGGCAAAGTGGGCCTGCGTGCCTCCATCACCGGCGAAATCGTCATGGACGAAGTCGAGATTCCCGCAGAGCAGATGATGCCCGGCGTCTCCGGCCTGCGCGGCCCCTTCACTTGCCTGAACTCAGCCCGCTACGGCATCGCTTGGGGCGCGCTCGGCGCCGCCGAGGCCTGCTGGCACACGGCGCGCCAATACACCCTGGACCGCAAGCAGTTCGGTCGCCCACTGGCCGCCAACCAGTTGATTCAGAAGAAACTGGCCGACATGCAGACCGAGATCACGCTGGGCCTGCAAGGCTGCCTGCGCCTGGGCCGCATGAAGGATGAAGGCACGGCCGCTGTCGAAATCACCTCGATCATGAAGCGCAATTCGTGCGGCAAGGCCCTGGATATTGCGCGGCTGGCGCGCGACATGCTGGGCGGTAATGGGATATCGGATGAGTTCGGCGTGGCGCGCCACCTGGTCAACCTGGAGGTCGTCAATACCTATGAAGGCACCCACGACATCCATGCCTTGATCCTGGGCCGTGCCCAGACCGGCATCCAGGCATTTTTCTAAGATGGCGAAGGCGTCTCTGGCCGGGACATTCGGCCAGAGGCGCGTCTTGCCTTGATGGAATAGTCCGGCCTTCAGGCGGCCTGAAAGTTTGCGTCCTGCACAGCCCTCGTGTGCCTGCGCTGAACCGGAACGCCTTCAGCCCAGATCGAACAGGCTGGTCGCCTCGACTTCCAGTACCTGTTCATCGCGCTGGTTGAACAGCCGCCATGTCCAGCGCACGATACCCAGGTCCGCGCGCGTGGACGAGGTACGCACCGAATTCACCGTGGCGACCAGGCGCAGGGCATCGCCCGGGCGTACAGGCGCGGTCCAGCGCAGCTTTTCCAGGCCTGGCGAACCAAAGGATTCGGAATCGTGCAAGGCCGCGTCCACCGCCATGCGCATCGCCAGGCTGCAAGTCAGCCAGCCGCTGCCGATCAGCCCGCCCCAGCGCCCTTTCTTGGCCCGCTCTGGATCCACATGGAACCATTGCGGATCGTAGGCCTTGGCAAATGACACCATTTGCTCTTCGTCGACCACCACTGGGGGATGTTCGATCACCATTCCTACTTTGAATTCGTTAAATTTCATGGCAAAGACACCAGCCCTTTATTTTTTCACCAGTGAACCGGCAAGTTTACCCTTTATTGCTATATTGCAAGCTTTCCACGCCAGCGCCTGCTAAGGTCACGCCATGAGCCGCAGCACACCCGAACGCCACAACACGGATACCCTTTTGCCCAGGACGGGGCACAGCACGCGCAGCATAAGGCTTTCGTCCATAGCCGGAGATATCGACATCGAATATCAATGGATCTCGCCGGACAATAGCCAGGGTGAACTGCTGGTATTCCTGCATGAAGGGCTGGGCAGCGTGGCCATGTGGAAAAACTGGCCGGCTCAAGTCTGCGCCGCGACTGGCTGCCGGGGACTGGTCTTTTCCCGCTATGGCTATGGGCAAAGCACACCACGCGCGGCCGGCGAGCAGCGCACACCCGACTACATGCACCTGGAGGCTCGCGAAGCGCTGCCGGCCTTGTTTCGGGCGCTATCCCTGGAACACGAGCATCCCGTGATTTTCGGCCACAGCGATGGCGGTTCCATCGCCCTGCTTTATGCCGCCATGTATCCGCAGCACGTAAAAGCCATAGCCGTCGCCGCACCCCATATATTCGTCGAAGACATTACGCTGGCGGGCATCCGGGCCGCGCGTGCCGTCTATTCAAGCACCGACTTCCCGCAAAAGCTGGGCCGCTATCATCACGATCCGGATTCTGTTTTCTGGAGCTGGAACGATACCTGGCTGGCGCCGGAATTTCGCAGCTGGAATATCGAGTCCTATGTCAGTCAGATACGCTGTCCGATACTGGCCATACAGGGCGAGGGCGATGAATATGGCACGCTGGAGCAAATCTACGGCATCCGGCGCCTGGCTGCCCAAACCGAACTTTGCGTGTTGCCCGCTTGCGGGCATAGCCCGCAACGCGACCAGCCGGAGGCGGTAATCGCTGCGCTGGCGAGTTTTATTCGTCGTCTTTAAGAAACGCCGCGGCCGCCCTGCCCAGGCGGTCGTTTACGGCCTGCCATGCCGGGAAGCGCGGGGGCTGCTCCATCAGGATGCGGTCATAGCCCTGTTCATCCAATCGACGCAGCAGCGCGTAGAGATCGTGGGCATAGCTTGCCGGATCCGATGGACATCGCAGCCAATTCACATTGCCCACATCGGTTTCAGGCTTGGGGCCGAATGTGACCACGGCGCTGCGCCCCTGTTGACGCCGCGCCGCCATGGCCAGCAGCTTTTCCAGCGGCAACACGACCAGCGGGGTACGAGGAGCATAGTGCGCCTTCAACGAGCCCGACACCCGGGGCGCCGCTTCATCGGGGCGCTGCGGCTCCACCCCCAGCACCTCAGCCAGTTGGGCGGATGATATATGCCCGGGACGCAAAAGCACCGGCCCCATGCCTCGTCCGACCCGTGACACGTCGATGATGGTGGATTCGATGCCCACCTGCGATGGGCCGCCCTGGAGTATCATCAGCTCCGCTTCGTCCAGCTCTGGAAATTCTGCCCGCACGTGCTCGGCGTGGGTAGGCGAGACCTGGCCGAATTTATTGGCGGATGGCGCCGCGACGCCACCGTGGCCGCCCGGCTTCAAGCGGGCGAATTCGCGCAGCAGCGCTTGTGCAATGGGATGCGAAGGACAGCGCAGGCCGATAGAGTCCTGCCCGCCGCTCACGGCGGCATTGATATGGGGTGCTCTCGGCACGATCAATGTCAGGGGGCCAGGCCAGAATGCCTGCACCAGGGCCCGCGCTTCACTGGAAAGGTCGCCGGTCCAGTAGGACAGGTCCGCTTCGGGAGCCACGTGCACGATAACCGGATGATCGGCGGGCCTGCCCTTGGCGGCATACATGCGGGCAATGGCTTGCGGGTTCTCGGCATCGGCTCCCAGGCCATAGACGGTCTCCGTCGGGAAGGCCACCAAGCCTCCGTCCGCCAGGCGCCGGGCGGCTTCGGCCAAGAGGCGGCTCATGTCGGCAGCGGACGTGCCGGTTGCGGACATGCCGGTTGCGGACGTGCCGGTTGACGCCATTGTGAAGACTCCGTTAAGGCTCAAAGGCAATGCCCAGCGCCTGGGCCGCGGCGGCTGCAGCGGTGTTTGCCGCGACCAGCGTAGGGCCCAAAACATTAATGTGCCCCATCTTGCGCCCCCTGCGCGCCTCCGCTTTGCCATACAAATGCAGACGGGCGCCGGGCACGCCCAGGACCCCTGCCCAATCAGGCTCGCGCTTCGCGCCGCTTTGCGGATCGAACCAGACGTCGCCCAGAATATTGAGCATGATGGCCGGATTCATGCAACGCGTACTGCCCAGCGGCAGCCCGGCCATGGCCCGCGCCTGCTGCTCGAATTGGCTGCTGACACAGGCGTCCATGGTGTAATGGCCGCTGTTGTGCGGGCGGGGCGCGATTTCGTTGGCAACCAGGCTGCCATCCTGCAAAATGAAAAATTCCACACAAAGCACGCCCACATAGTCGAGCGCACCGGCGATGGCAATGGCCGAGTCGGCGGCTTGCCGCGACAGCGCTTCGGGGACCACGTCGTCGCCAACTGTGGACACGGCCAGGATGCCGTCGCGATGTTCATTACGCGCGGGCGGGTACAGCACGCACTGGCCGTCGCCGGCCCGCGCGAGCACAACGGACAGCTCGCTGGCCAGCGGTAGCATGGCTTCCAGCACGCAAGGCGCTTGGTCGAAGCTGTCGAACGCGGCCAGGGCTTGTCCGCGTGTCTGCACACGTGCCTGGCCCTTGCCGTCATAACCCAGGCGCGCGACCTTCAAAATACCGGGAAAAAGCGTGTCGGGCGCGGCGTTGACATCGTCGCGGCCGCGTACGGCGGCATAAGGCGCCACCGGTACACCCGTCCGGGCGATGAAGCCTTTTTCCTGGATGCGGTCCTGCACGATGGCTACGGCATCCGCCGACGGGCAGACCCTGGACCGCTGCGCCAGGATGCGCAGGCTTTGTGCCGGAACATTTTCGAATTCGGTTGTAATGGCCTTGCAGCGGCCGGCCAGCCGCGCCAGCCCGTCCGGGTCATCGTAGGCCGTCCGGATGTGCAGTTCGGCCACAGTACCCGCGGGACTGTTTTCGTCCGGGTCGAGCACCGCCACTTTGTAGCCCATGCTCTGCGCGGCATGGCAGAACATCCGGCCCAACTGGCCTCCTCCTATCATGCCCAGCCAGTCGCCTGGCATTACTGGTAAGGTCGAGGGTGCATCGCTCATTTGATGTTCTGGAATGATGAAGGTAGCGGAAAAAAGGCGGCGACACCTGGCGTAGCAGGCGTCCGTTTACAGGGTCACGTGCGGAGGTACGACCATGTCCCTGGCCGCCGCGGTCTGGCGCTCGCGGAAAGCCATCAACTTTTGCAGCAAGGCAGAATCCGTGGTGGCCAGGCAGGCCACGACATGCAGCGCGGCGTTGGCAGCGCCTGCTTCGCCGATGGCAAAGGTGGCCACGGGCACGCCCTTGGGCATCTGCACAATGGACAGCAGCGAATCTTCGCCGCGCAAATACTTCGACGGCACAGGCACGCCAAACACCGGAACCGGCGTCAGGGCGGCCATCATGCCTGGCAAATGGGCCGCGCCACCGGCGCCTGCGATGATCGCACGCAGCCCGCGTTCGGCGGCTTGTGCGCCGTAATCCACCATATCCAGCGGCATGCGGTGCGCCGAGACGACACGCATTTCGTGAGGAATGCCGAATTCCTTCAAAGTAGCAGCGGCATACTTCATGACGTCCCAGTCGCTGGACGACCCCATGATGATGCCTACCTGTGGCGCCGCGCCAGTGTCCTCGCCCGCCGAGTCGCTTATTTCAAACTCTGCCATGTGTGCACCTATGTCGTCAGACGTGTAGCGGCTTCCCGGTACTTGGCTGCAGTTTTTTCGAGCACTTCCGCAGGCAGTTTGGGGGCGGGGGGCGTTTTGTCCCAGGGCTGGGTTTCCAGCCAGTCGCGCACGAATTGTTTGTCGAAAGACGGCGGGCTGATGCCGACCGCGTATTCGGAGGCTGGCCAGAAACGCGAGGAATCCGGCGTCAGCACTTCGTCCATCAAGTACAGCTTGCCGCTTTCGTCCAGCCCGAACTCGAACTTGGTATCGGCAATGATGATGCCTTTCGTGGCGGCATATTCCGCCGCTTCGGTATAGAGCTTCAAGGTCGTGGCGCGGATCTGCTCCGCCAGCGGCAGGCCCACCTGATTGACGACATAGTCGAAATCAACGTTTTCGTCGTGCGAGCCAAATTCGGCCTTGGCAGCCGGCGTGAAGATGGGCTCCGGCAAGCGGCTGGCCTGCTGCAGGCCTTGCGGCAGCTTGTTGCCGCCCACGCTGCCCGTGCGCTGGTAATCGTTCCAGCCGGAACCGATCAGATAACCACGCGCCACCGCTTCGACCAGGATCGGCTTGAGCCGCTTCACAACCACGGCGCGCCCTTGCACTTGATTCCGTTCCTTGGGGCTGACGACGTCTTCCGGCGCGATGCCCGTAGAGTGGTTGGGCACGATATGAGACAGCTTGCGCAGCCAGAATTCGGTCAATTCCGTCAAGACCTGGCCCTTGCCGGGTATGGGATCGTCAAGAATGACGTCGAAGGCGGAGATGCGGTCGGTGGCCACGATAAGCAGCTGGTCGTCGCCGACGGCATACATGTCCCGGACTTTGCCGCGTGCCAGCAGAGGCAGCGACTGGATGCTGGTTTGATGAAGGGCCTGAGCCAAAATGTGTCCTTGAAAAAACACCCCGCCCACTTGGCGCCGGGCGGGCTGAAGAGCGGAGCGTGGCCGGCGCCTTGGCGCCGGCCCGCCGCGCGCCCTTTCGGGAGCAGTTACTGTACGACCTGGGCGAGTTCCCCGGCCGCGTAGCGCCTGGCCATTTCCTGCAGCGATATGGGCTTGATCTTGCTGGCATTGCCGGCCGTGCCGAACTGTTCGTAGCGCTGCTTGCAGATGGCCTTCGCCGCCTGGCGGGCCGGCTTGAGATATTCGCGCGGATCGAACTTGGAAGGATTTTCGGCCATGAAGCGGCGTATGGCGCCGGTCATGGC
>JAEWEH010000347.1 GCA_023389535.1 Pseudomonadota bacterium | reverse complement strand
CCGACAACACCGGCCGCAATACGGAATGAGGCCGCTTCGCGCCTTTCGCGGCCAATGCCACGATGCCATGCTCGCGGCTGAAAATCTGGACAATCAGCGAGGTTTCCCGCCAGGGCGCTGAATGGAGCAGATAGGCAGCGGTATCCTGGATGCGCTGCGCGCGTTTACTCATACCCTAGTTCGCGCAGCGCACTCTCGCGCTCGGACCAGCCTTTGCGGACCTTGATGTACACATCGAGAAATACCGGCTTGTCCAGCAGCTTGACCATGTCCTGACGAGCCTCAGAAGCAATGCGCTTCATGTGCGCGCCGCCGGCGCCCAGCAATATGGGGCGATGCGATTCGCGCTCGACCACGACACAGGCCGCGACCCTGGCCCCGGCATCGTTTTCTTCCCATTGTTCGATAACCACCGTGCAGCCGTAAGGCAATTCGTCGCCGACGAGGCGGAAGATCTTCTCGCGGATGAGTTCGGCGACGATAAAGCGCATCGGCCTGTCGGTCAGGGTGTCGGCCTCGAACATGGGCTCGCCCTCGGGCAGGCGCGAACCGATCTCCTGCAGCAGGTTTTCCAGTTGCACACCGCGCGATGCGCTAACCGGAACCACGGCCGCATAAGGGTGCTGGGCCATGATCTTGCTGACGTAAGAAAACATATCGTTCTTGTTCTTGAGCAGGTCCACCTTGTTGACCACCAGTATGGTCTGACCCGATTTGGGCAGCAAAGGCAGCAATTGCGCATCGCCGGCCGACCATTTTCCGGCTTCGACCACGTGAACGACGACATCCACATCGGCCAGGGCCTGCGTGACGACCCGATTCATCATCCGGTTCATCGCGCCGCCGTGGCGCGTCTGGAAGCCCGGTGTGTCGACAAAAACGAATTGCTCGGCATCGCGGGTAAGCACCCCATGGATGCGATGCCGTGTGGTCTGCGCCTTGCGTGAGACGATGGAGATCTTGCTGCCTATCAAGGCATTGGCCAGGGTGGATTTGCCGACGTTCGGACGGCCTACGATCGCGACAAAGCCACAACGGAAGGGTTGTGTGGTGGGCTCTTGCGTGGTCATTTGTGCTCCTGGGATACGGCAACGGGCAGCGTGAGCTGGGCGGATTTACGCGCCCGCGGCTTGCGCTGGCCCTTGGCGGGGGCAGACGCATTGACGGCGGCAATCGCCAGTTCGGCGGCGGATTGTTCGGCCGCCCGGCGGCTGGAGCCCCCCGCTACGACTTTGATATCAAGCCGCGGGATCTGGCATTCGACCTCGAACATCTGATTATGCGCCGCGCCGTGCGTCGCCACAACGGTGTACAAGGGCAGTTCCAGCTTGCGCGCCTGCAACCATTCCTGCAGCAGCGTCTTGGGATCCTTGCCCAGCGTCTTGGGGTCGACATGCTGCAGGACGGTTTCATACTGGCGCACGATGGCGTGCCTGGCCGCATCAAACCCGCCATCCAGGAACACCGCGCCGAACAAGGCTTCCAGCGCGTCAGCCAGAATCGACGGTCGGCGGAAGCCGCCGCTCTTGAGCTCGCCTTCGCCCAGCCGCAAGTGATGGGAGAGCGACAGCCTGGTGGCAATGTCGGCCAGGGATGCCTGCTTGACGAGATTGGCCCGCGACCGTGAAAGGTCGCCCTCGTCGATATGGGGGAAACGCTCGAACAACAGGGCGGCGACCACAAAATTAAGCACCGAGTCGCCCAGGAACTCCAGGCGTTCGTTGTGCCGGGCGCTATGGCTGCGATGCGTCAGCGCCTGCTCCAGCAAGGACGCATTGGCGAAACGGTGGCCCAGGGCCTCTTGCAGGTCGGCCAGCCCGGCCATTATCGGAACCCGCCTATGCGACTGGGCTCGCTGAAGTTCATCCAGATGAAGAATGCACGGCCCACAATGTATTGATCCGGCACGAAACCCCAATACCGGCTGTCCAGGCTGTTGTCGCGATTGTCGCCCATGACGAAATAATGTCCTGGGGGCACCGTGCAGCGCACGCCATTACCCAGGTATTCGCAATTTTTCCGATAAGGGTAATCGGTGATCGCCATGTAGTCCTGCGGCGCCTGCTTGTTCAACAGGATATTGTGGCTGACCTCGCCGAGTTGCTCGGTATAGCGGCCCACGTAGGCCGAGCGGTCGGGCTCGAAGAAGTCCCCATCACGAACGTGTTCGACACGCTGGCCGTTGATGGACAGGGCTTTATTCTGGTATTGGACGACGTCGCCCGGCAGGCCGACGACACGCTTGATGTAGTCCACCTTGGGATCGACCGGATAGCGAAACACCATGACGTCGCCGCGGTGAGGCGAGCCCAGTTCGACCACTTTCTTGTCCAGGACGGGCAGGCGCAAGCCGTACTGGAATTTATTGACCAGGATAAGATCGCCATCCTTCAGGGTGGGCAGCATGGACCCGGAGGGTATGCGAAACGGCTCCACCACGAAAGAGCGCAAGGCGAAAACGAACAGAATCACCGGAAAAAAACTGACGCAATATTCCACCCACCAAGGCGCACGATTCGCTTTGTCATAGGCTTCCTGGCGGATGCGCAAGGCGTCGGCCTGGCCCATCCCGGCCACGGCGGGCTCCATGGCCGCCATGGCCGCCACCCCCTGGGTACGACGGCGGGCCCGCAAGTAGAAAAAATCCAGGCACCAGACGACGCCCGTCAATAACATCAATAGAAACAGAATGAGCGCGAAATCCCAACTCATAGGGCCGATCCATATTGAAAGCTGAACGGTTTGTTGTTTTTCAAGTTATTTGTCCTCGACTTGCAAAATGGCCAGGAACGCTTCTTGGGGGATTTCCACATTGCCCACCTGTTTCATGCGCTTCTTGCCGGCTTTCTGTTTTTCCAGCAGCTTTTTCTTGCGGCTGATGTCGCCGCCATAACATTTGGCCAGGACGTTCTTGCGCAAGGCCTTGACGTTCTCGCGCGCGACGACCTCCGCCCCGATGGCCGCCTGTATGGCGATATCGAACATCTGACGGGGTATCAGGCTGCGCATCTTGGATACCACCTCGCGGCCCCGGTAGCGGGCGTTGCTGCGGTGCACGATCATCGACAAGGCATCCACCCTGTCCCCGTTGATCAGCAGATCGACCCGCACCACGTCGGCGGCCCGGTATTCCTTGAACTCGTAGTCCATGGAAGCATAGCCGCGCGAGACCGACTTCAGCTTGTCGAAGAAATCCAGCACGATTTCGGCCAGTGGCATTTCGTAGGACAGGTGCACCTGACGCCCGTGGTAAGTCATGTTCAGCTGCATGCCGCGTTTGGCGGTGCATAGCGTCATGACGGGACCCACGTATTCTTGCGGCATGAACAAAGTGATGTTGACGATGGGCTCGCGTATTTCGGTAATCGCGCCCACTTCCGGCATGCGCGACGGGCTTTCTATCATGGATACCGTGCCGTCGCGCTGTTCGACCTCGTAGACCACCGACGGCGCGGTGGTAATGATGTCCATGTCGAACTCGCGTTCCAGGCGTTCCTGCACGATCTCCATGTGCAGCAGGCCCAGGAACCCGCAGCGAAATCCAAAACCCAAGGCCTGCGACACTTCCGGCTCGAACATCAGCGAAGAATCATTCAGCTTGAGTTTTTCCAGGGAATCGCGCAGCTGGTCGTATTCGCTGCTTTCCACCGGATACAGGCCGGCAAACACCTGCGGCTTGACTTCCTTGAAGCCCGGCAAGGCTTTGGTGGCTGGCTTGCCTGCCAGAGTGATGGTATCGCCCACCTTGGCATGCTCCAGTTCCTTGATGCCAGTGATGACAAAACCGACCTCGCCCGCGGAAAGCTGGGTACGCGGCACCGACTTGGGCGTGAACACCCCTAGCTGTTCGCACAGATGGGTGGCCCCAGTGGCCATCAAGAGGATTTTATCCTTGGGTTTGAGCACGCCATTGACGATGCGCACCAGCATCACGACCCCAACGTAGTTATCGAACCACGAATCGATGATCAGGGCCTGCAGAGGTTTTTCCGGGTCGCCCACGGGCGGCGGAACTTTGGCGATGATGGTTTCCAGGATATCGTCGATGCCCATGCCGGTCTTGGCGCTGGCCAGGATCGCGTCCGAGGCGTCTATCCCGATGACGTCTTCGATTTCCTGCCGGGCGCTGTCAGGGTCCGCGGAGGGCAGATCCATTTTATTCAGTACGGGCAGTACTTCCACGCCGAGCTCGATGGCGGTGTAGCAGTTGGCCACCGTCTGGGCTTCGACCCCCTGCGAGGCGTCCACCACCAGCAGCGCGCCTTCGCAAGCCGACAGCGAGCGGCTGACCTCGTAGGAGAAATCGACGTGACCGGGGGTATCGATAAGGTTCAGCGCATACACCTTGCCGTCCTGAGCCTTGTAGCTGAGGGCGGCGGTTTGGGCCTTGATGGTGATGCCGCGCTCGCGCTCGATGTCCATGGAGTCGAGAACCTGGGCGGCCATTTCGCGATCGGCCAACCCCCCGCAACGATGAATCAGACGATCGGCCAGGGTGGATTTACCGTGATCGATATGGGCAATGATGGAAAAGTTGCGGATGTGATCCATAAACCAACAAAAAGAGGCTCGCCATGAGTACGGCGAACGTATGAGTAACCATAAAAAAAGGAGCGCCCCAGGGGCGCTCCCTTCAGCTTTACGCCATTTTAGCCGTTTCCGGCAATTATTTGCCGGGTGTGACAGTGACCCACTGGGTTTGCTCGCCCCGCATGACCAGCAAAGCTGCCGCCCGGGACTTGTCCAGCCCGGACACGACCTTGGCATATTGGTCCGGCCCAGTGATGTCCACATCGTTGATGGTCAGGATAATATCGCCGGGCGCAAGGCCTGCCGCCGCGGCCACACCTTCCACTTCGGACACCTGAACCCCTCCCTTGACGTCCAGCTTGCCACGGACTTCGTCGGAGACCGGCGCAACCTTCAGCCCGAGCGCATCGGTCGGCGTTGCCTTGGGGGCTTCCTGCTCGCTCTTTGCGCCTTCGGCTTCTGCGCTGGGCATTTCACCGACCTTGACCTGCAGGGTAACGGCCTTGCCTTTGCGCCAGACTTCCATGGGCACGCGGTTGCCCGGCTTGGTGCCGCCCACGATGCGCGGCAGGTCCGTCATGTGCTTGATTTCCTTGCCGTCGAACTTGGTGATGACGTCCCCGGGCCGCACGCCGGCTGCCGCCGCCGGACCGCCCTGCTCTACGTTGCTGACCATGGCGCCCTTGCCGTCAGGCAGGCCGATGGCCTTGCCCACTTCGTCGGAGACGGGGCCGATCTGCACGCCGATACGGCCGCGCGTGACTTTGCCGTGCTCCTTGAGCTGTTCCACTACCCGCATGACTTCATCGATGGGGATGGCCAGCGAAATGCCCATGAATCCCCCGCTCTGGGAAATGATCTGGGAATTCACGCCCACGACCTGGCCGGCCAGGTTGATGAGCGGCCCGCCGGAATTGCCCGGATTGACCGCGACGTCGGTCTGGATGAAAGGCAGGTAATCGCCGGTATCGCGGTTGATCGCGCTGACAATCCCCGACGTCACGGTGGAGTCCAGCCCGAAAGGCGAACCAATGGCCAATACCCACTGGCCCTTCTTCAGCTTGGTGGAATCGCCGATGGTCAAGGGGGCCAGCCCCTTGGCGTCGATCTTGATCAGCGCCACGTCCGTGCGCGGATCCGTGCCGATGATCTTCGCTTTATATTCCTTGCCAGACGTCAGCGTGACAAATATGCCGTTGGACTTTGCCACCACATGATTATTCGTCAGGATGTAGCCGTCTTCGGAAATGATGAACCCCGAACCCACACCGCGTGGCACGGTGCGCTCTTTCTCGGAAGGTTCGGGCGCATTGCGCTGGCGCGGGCCAGGCGCGCCGGGCGGCATGAAGTCAGGCCCGAAGAACCAGCGGAACATTTCGTAGGGGTCGGTGCCGTTGGGGCCCATGATGGGGTTGCGCACCGGCACGGCTTCGGTGGTGCGGATATTCACGACCGACCCTTCGGTCTTGGCCACCACCTGGGTGAAGTCGGGCACCGACAGCGTAGGCACTGCGGCATCTTGCGCCGATTGCGCGCTGCTTACCGCACCTACCGCCGTACACGCCACCAGCAGGCTTGCCGAGGCGCACGCGATCACGCGCTTGATTTTGCCATTTCCTAGATAAGTAGAAAGCATATGAAACTCCTAGGGTGAAAATGATGGTTTTTAGTGCCTGGCCAGCGGCACATATTCGGTACGTTCGGCGATATCACGCAGGGTGGCTGCGGGAACTTCGCCCAAGGTGGTCAGCCAGTAATCCCCTATGCGCGTCTGGAATACATTCATGGCGCCGGCGCGCAAGGCCCCCGTGGGTGGCGGTTGGGACGACGGTTCATAGGATTCGATGAATACCGAAATGGCGGCCAGGCCATCAGTAATGACCAACTGATTGACTTGCTTGCCGCGCTTCATGGACCGCGATACCTGGGTAACGGCTTCGAAACCGGGTGGTTGTGGGATCCGCCAACCACGCTGCGCCAGATCGACCGGCGTCATCGGCGTTTCGACCACCTTCCATCCTTTGGTGTTCCAGCTGGAGTTTACCTGGGCAGCGGCGGCCTGCCCACCCACTTCGAGACTGTTGAAGGACATTTGATCCACCATGCCGTCAGGCCCTACGGTCTGGGCTTTCAGCAACAGGTGGGTTTCCGTGTCCGCGCATAATTTATAGCCATAGCGGTGCCCATCTTTAGGGACGAGTTCGACGATGGAACATTCGCGACCGGCGATCCGGGCCTTGGCGGCGCCCGTCTTGATGTGATAGTGATCTGGGATATGCAGGCCGTCGCCCAGGATCAAGGCCGGAAACCGGTCTCCGCGGCGCTTTTCAAGCACAATGGCCTTTTTCTCGGGGATCAGGCACTGGGTGACTTCGTTATGCCGGATGAACTCGCGCGGCGCGCCATCCAGCATTTCTATGCGTTCCCGTTCGCCCGTGCCGTCGACGATGTGTACGATGCGCGACGAGAGCATCACCGCGCCTTGCTGATAGGTATAGATGCCCGAATAATCGAGTTCGCGCGCAGCGGATTGGATTTTTTGCAGCAGGGCCAGGCCGGCGTCGGATGTATCCGCCGAGGCGTCGGCGGCCGCGGCCGGCGTGGCCAGCACGCAAGCTGCCAGCGCCAGGAAGGCGCCGTACAGCGTATGGGTAACCAGCTTGTTGAGCCGGACCGCGCCCAGCCTTGGGCCCGATGGAACGAGATGCATGTGGGCCATGCGCATTACCGGGATACCTCCAGGGACACCTGACGTATGGGGCTGACGCCAGCGATTTCCCGATGAGCTTCCAGATAATCCCTTAAGTGGTTGTCGTCTTGGGCGCTGGCCAGCATGGTGCCGCCCGGCGCGGCATCCATGGCGCCCGGCGCGCCAAAATAAGGCATGGCCACCCAGACTACGGACGCCACAGCGGCCGCGACCGCCAGCCCGGACAGGCCTATGCGCACGGCGCCGTACCTGTGCAGGTTGCGCGGCGCCACAATATGCGGTTCGGCGTCAATGGCCTTGGATATGCGTGCATAGAGGAAATCGGAAGGCTTGATCGCCAGGTCGGGATTGCGCAACACATCGCCGATCAGGTGATAAGTGTCCCAGACCTGGCGCCCGTAGGGGGTGTCGAGTTCTTCCGGGCGTATCTCGCCTTCCCCGTCTATCCATGTGGATACCGTGGCTTCCCAGGATGCCGCTTCCTGTTCCTGCTTGGATTGATGGGTTACTTGCATTCTTGGCTCCTTACCAACGACGCTCGGAATCGTTTTCCAGTACTGGCCGCAATTGCGCAGCGATAGCTTCGCGAGCCCGGAAAATACGCGAACGCACGGTACCGATGGGGCACCCCATGCTTTGGGCGATATCTTCGTAGCTCATGCCTTCGATTTCACGCAACACAATAGCCGTGCGCAAATCGTCGGGCAGCGCATTGATGGCAGCATTGACTGTATCGGCAATTTGGCGACTGGCCAGCGCCGATTCCGGGGTGCTGATGTCAGTTAGGTTGTCAATTTGGCTAAAAGTTTCACCATCTTCTGTTTCTATTGTATTTAAGGTGGTGGGCCGCCGCCCGCTGGCCGTCTGCCAATTGCGGGCAGTGTTGATGGCGATACGATAAAGCCAGGTGTAGAAGGCGCTGTCGCCGCGAAACTGCGGCAAAGCCCTGTATGCTTTGATGAAAGCTTCCTGGGTAACGTCCTCGATCTCGGCCGGGTCGCGTATCATGCGCGACAGCAGCCGCATGATCTTGCGTTGATACTTCAAGACCAGCAAGTCGAAGGCGCGCTTGTCCCCACGTTGAACACGGGCTACCAGTTCGGCATCGACATCGCGTTCGCTCATGGGGTTTCCTTAGAAAGGGCGCGGCCCGGCATGGCAAGTTGCCTGGCGACGCAAACGCAAAGCTCGCGCCAGTCCTGCGCGGACATGGCGAATTTCCAACAAGTGACGTCTATCGGCCCGGATCCGGGCCGGGCAGGGTCGAGAAAACGCAAGCTGAGCCATGCGTAAGCATGCCAGACATGGGCAAGGTCCAGCAAGCCGGCCGTTTCGTCCTGACCTAGACGCCAACGGCCACAAGCATACAGGCGCAGCACGGCCCGATCGCAACCGGGCTGCCCCGAAGGCGCATGCAGCTTGCGCACAACCGCAGCGCGCAAGCCCTTGCGCCCGCCCGCACGGCGCAGCATGGGCAGCGGCCATTGCCGGAAGGGTCGCACGGAGAGCCCGTTCGCGCTTGGCAGGCCTTAGACCTTCCGAACGATCATTGAGCCGTTGGTGCCGCCAAAACCGAATGAATTGGACAATGCGACGTCAATGCGCATTTCACGCGCCTCGTTGGCGCAGTAGTCCAGGTCGCATTCGGGATCCTGGTTGAAAATATTGATGGTGGGA
>JAEWEH010000329.1 GCA_023389535.1 Pseudomonadota bacterium | reverse complement strand
ATGGCCGACCAGCCGCTATTTTGCGCGGCGTGGGCAATGACGCGGCCATGGCCGCCCGCGCCCAGGATGGCCAGGCGCTTCATCGCTCGTTGCCCCTGAACTTATGCATGGTGGCTTCGCCCTGCGCGTTGACGCCTTTGCGGGCCAGGACCAGGTGCACGGTCTTGGCCAGTATCTGCATGTCCAGCCAGAAGCTGCGGTGGTCCACATACCATACGTCCATCTCGAAGCGTTCGGCCCAGTCCACGGTGTTGCGGCCGTTGACTTGCGCCCAGCCCGTCAGACCCGGGCGCACCTCGTGCCGGCGGCGCTGCATGGTGTTGTAGCGGGGCAGGTATTCCATCAGCAGCGGCCGGGGGCCCACCAGGCTCAGTTCGCCTTTCAGTACATTCCAAAGTTCGGGCAGTTCGTCCAGGCTGGTGGCGCGCAGCCAGCGCCCGAAAGGCGTCAGGCGCTGCGCATCGTCCAGCGGTTGGCCGTGGGCATCGGTGGCATCGCGCATGGTTCGGAACTTCAGCATCAGGAAGGGCTTTTCATGCAGGCCGGGACGCTGCTGTTTGAAGAGGATGGGGCGGCCCATGTTAAGGGCGACCAGCACGGCCACGCCCAGCAAGACAGGCGACAGCAACAGCAGGGCCGCCGCCGCGGCGACGATGTCGAACAGTCTCTTGATCATGATGTGATGCCCATTTCGCGCAGCATGGCGGCGTTGACCTTGTGAACGTTGAAGCGATCTTCGGCCATGGCCCGCGACTGCGCGCCCATGGTGGCGACCAGCTTGGAATCGGCATGCAGGCGCTGCATGGCCTGTACCAGTTCATTGACGGACCGGGGCGGCACCAGATAGCCATTGCGGCGCTCTTCCACGGTTTGCCGGCAACCCGGTGCATCGGTGGTGATAATGGCGCGGCCCATGGCCATGGCTTCCAGCACGGTGCGGGGGGTGCCTTCGCGGTAAGAGGGCAATACATAGACGCTGCTGGCGGCGATGGCCGGGCGCACATCGTCCAGGCGACCCAGGTAATCGATGTCGCCTGCGGCGACCCATTCATGCAGTTCGCTGTGGTAGATCGCATCGGGGCTGTCGTCTATCCAGCCGGCCAGGCTGAAGGTGCATTCGGGATGGCTGGCCCGCATCAGGGCTGCGGCTGCGGCGTATTCGCGCACGCCCTTGTCGCCCAGCAGGCGGGCGATCATCAAAAAGCGCGATGTATCGGGCAAGGCTGCGGTTTGGTAGCGGTCCAGGTCGACGCCGGAGCCGTTCACGATATGGGTGGCTTGGTGCCCGGACAGAATCTTCAGTTCTCGGAACAGGGCTTCGTCGTCGGGATTCTGGAAAAAAGTCTTGTGGGCTTTCTTCAAACCTTGGCGATACAGCCCCTGGGCGATGGCGCGCAAGCTGCGGCGGCGGTTTTGGGTGTCGGCGGTGCCGTCGCCCTGGAAGGCATAGCCCAGGCCGGTGATCAACGCATAGCGCTTGGGCACGCCTGCCAGCCAGCCGGCCAGGGTGCCGTAGATGACGGGCTTGATGGTGTAGGCCAGGGTGTAGCGGGGGCGCAGCCGGCGCATCAGGCGCCACAGATGAATCAGGCTGCGCACATCCTTGATCGGATTCATGCCGGTGCGCTGCAGGGGAATATTATGGGGGGTCAGGCCGCGTGCCTGCAGGGCTGCGTGCATGGGCGAGCCGGCTGCGAGGCCCGGGGCGGCCACGTGCACCTCCAGGCCCTGGGCCTGCAAGGCGTCCAGCAACGCACCCCTGAACTGCAGTATCGAATCGGGGAAGCTGGCGATCATCAGGAAGGTCATGGTTTCACCATATGCGGCACGGTGGGTGGCAACGGCCGGCGCGGGTTTATCCTGCGGCCCATGGCGGGCTGGCGCGTACGGCCCAGCATCGAGATGAACAGGTAAATCAGCAGGGGCGCGAACATCCATTTCTGTCGCACGGCAATGCCCAGGTTGGCAGTGGTGATCGCCAGGATCAGCCAGCTCAGCAGGCAGTAGAACCACATGAAGGCACGGTTGCCTGCCAGCTTGCGGCGCCGGTGCTTGATGATATGGGCGCAGCCGGCCACGGCCAGGAAGATCAGCACGACGTTGTCCATCGAGGCGGCCAGGCCGAAGATGCTGCCGGCTTCGTAGGGCAAGGGACGGAACAGATAGCTGAACAACTGCACGGGCGGACTCATGGAGGCGATGTCCACACTGCTGCCGCCTTGCGTATTCAGGGATTGGCGGTGTTCGACATAGCTCATGATGTCGTCGGCGCCGCTGGCGTCGCCCAGGCCGGCATAGGTCAGCGCGAAGGGCACCATGGCGGCGGTGGCGGCCAGGGCCGCGCCGCCCAGGAACACGCGCTGGACCAGCGGCAGGCGGCGTTGCAGCACCAGGGACCCGGCCAGCGCGATGACCATGATGCCGGCGATATGGGGCCGGACCAGCGCCATGATGAAGATCGATACCGCCAGCAGGACAACGCGGCGGCCCATGTTCAGCGTGGCGTAAAGGGTCAGCGCGGCCGCCATGAAAGCCAGCGCGTCCTTGCCCAGGGCCGACGACCAGAAACTGATCGAGGGCAGCAGCACGATCAGGGTGGCAAAGCGGCGCAGCAGCCGGCTTTTGTCGGCCGTGGCCGATTGCAGGCAGGCGTCGAAGGCGATCAGGCCGATGGCGCCGAAGATATTGAACAGCAGGCAGGCGCCCAGGAAGGACAGGTCCAGGCCGGTGACGAATAGCGTGGCGATGTTGACGACCGCGCCGGTGCCGAAAGGCGGCATGAATTCGCCCTGCTGGGCTTTCATGTAATAGACCAGGGCGTCGGCGCCGTTCTGTATGGCGTACATGGCGTAAGCCAGGCAGAACAAGGAATGCCAGGCGTACAGCAGCATGACGCGGCTTTTGCGTACGCCCAGCATGCGGCCGGCCTTGAACGCCACCAGCAGGCCCATCACATTGACGAAGACAGCGCTGGCCAGTTGCAGCGGGTTGCCGATCAGTTCCATGGCGCTCAACCCTGTGTTGCCGGACGCATGGCGTCGGGGTGCAGGCGATTCTTGACAATGCGGAACTTGCCGCTGGCCTCGCGCTGGATCTGATCCACGACTTTGATATTGATGCGCAGGGACGGGCCCAGCCGCTGTGCCAGGGCGTCCAGGAAGTTCGCGCGCTGTTGCTGCGTGAAGCGTTCGTTGGCCATGATCGCAACATCGATGGCATCCGGCGCCTCTTGGACGACCTGAAAGCAGATGATGCCCTCGGCATCCTTGGTGCAATTGCTAAGGTTGCCAAGGTTGACCTTGCCATTCTCGGGCGACCAGATGAAGTCGGCCGTACGGCCATCGATTTGCTCCACGACCGGAAAGCATGAACCGCAAGGGCAGCGATAGCCTTCGGGCGCCAGGCGGATGCGGTCGCCGATGCGATAGCGAATCAGGGGTGTGCCGCGCGTGGTGAACGAGGTCACCAGGATTTCGCCTTCGCGGGCGGGCTGCATGGCTTCGTCCACCACTTCGAAAACGCCTGTCAGCGGGTGGATGTGCAAGGACCCTTCCGGGCATTCCAGAATGAAGGGGGCGCCTTCCGAGGCCGCGTATTGGTCCACCACGCGGCATCCCAGTACTTGGGGAATCAGCGTGCGGTGGATGGGCAGGACGGTTTCGGCGGTCGGAAAGAAGGTATCGACCTTGCCTTGGTAGCGCAGGCCGCGTTCCTGTGCCAGGGCGCACAGGTCCAGCACGCTGGATGGAAAGCCCACGATGTAGTCGGGCTGGAAGTCTTGCAGCGCTCGCCAATACGCGTCGAAATTCGCAGCGCCGATGTGAAAGGTCGAAAAGAAGCGGATCTTGTTGATGTGGTCGTCGCGCCAGACCCGACCGGATTTTAGGTCGGCGGGGCGCAGCAGGCTTTTCCCGCTGAACCAGGCCACCTTGCGGCCCAGCTTGTATCCGTAGCGCGAACGGAAATAGTCCTTCAGCGCGAAGCGTTCCTGCATGTCTTCCGGGTGGTAGATCACTTTCATGGACGCGCCCGTGGTGCCGCCGGTCAGGCTGACGATGCCTTCGCGCTCTTCGATAGTGCGGATCTGGTCCATGTGCGCCAGCAATTGTTCTTTCTCCAGGATGGGAAACTCGTGCAGCGCCTTGCCGCGATGCGCGGCGTACCAGGGGGATTTTTCTGTCGCCCATTGCAGGAACAGGTTTTGACGCCTTGCGGCTTCAAGAGCGATGTCTTCAGCGCTGGCGTGTTCAAAGTCGCGGTAATAGCGTTGACTGGCTCGGTACTTGCCTTGGTGCCGTTGCCGATACAAATGCGTGTTGTATACGCTGATGCCGGCATCCTGCACGGCGACGGGCGCATACTTCAGAATCAGTTCTTTCAGGATCATCGTTCACCTTCGGGTCAAAATGATGCCGACATGGCGGTCTGGTACAGGGATTCGAAGCGCTCGACCGCATGGACGAGGGTGTAGTGGTCGGTGATGCGCTGCCTGGCGCGCGCGCCCATGGCTTGCAGTCGGGGGGTATCCAGGTCGGCCATGCGCACCATGGCTTGCGCCAGGGCCGGCACGTCGCCGGCGGGAACGACCCGGCCGCCCTGGCCCAGCAGCAGGCGGGCGTCGCCGACGTCGGTGCTGATGCAGGGCCGTCCCACGCACATGGCTTCGCCCAGTGCGTTGGGAAAGCCTTCGGTGCGCGAGTGCAGGCAGAACACATCCATGGCGCTCAGGCAATCGGCCACGTCGCTGCGCTGGCCCAGCAAGAAGAACCTGTCGGGCTGCCGGGTCGCGGCAATCTGGCGCGCCAAAGCCTGGTTGTCTTGCGTCAGGTCGCGCCCGACCAGCATGAAGTACAGACCGCGGCGCTGGCCCAGGGCGGCATCGGCCGCCTGCACAAAGCTAT
>JAEWEH010000156.1 GCA_023389535.1 Pseudomonadota bacterium | reverse complement strand
TATGAATGCCGAACGCATGCCGGCTGCCGTCAAATTGCTATCCAAGGCCCGGCATGTCCACATCGCAGGCTTTCGCGCGTCCTTCGCCCCCGCGTATACTTTCCAATACCTTTACCGCTTGTTCCGCGCCAGTGTCACCACCCTGCGCGGCGACGCCGGCACACTGGAAATGGAGCTGCGGGCAATTCAGAACGGGGATGCCGTGGTGATCATAGGCTTCGCGCCCTATTCCCGGGAATCACTGCGGGTTGCCGAAGCAGCGCGCCAGTCAGGGGCGCGGGTGGTGGCCATCTGCGACAGTATGGTGGCGCCCATCGCACTGGCCGCCGACTGCGTCCTGGTATTCTCTACAGAAACGCCGTCGTTTTTTCCATCCAGCACCGCGGCGTCGGCGCTGGTCGAAATGCTGATCGAGCAGTTGCTGGCCAAAGCGGGCAAAGCAGCGGTCGATGGCATCGCCCGCGCGGAAGACGAACTGCACCAGACAGGCGCTTATCTCAGCCAGCCCTGAAGGCCGACACGATTCCCGCAGCGCCACCCGAACCGCCATGCACGGATCAGGTGCGCTGACGCGCGACACGGCGCGCAAGACACCCGCGGCAGCCAGCGCAGCATTTTTTTAGTATCAACCGGCCCTTTATCTGGCCCCCACCTCGAAGATAGATATGTTGTCACTGATAGAACTTTCCGGCACGCCTTTTGAAATCGGGCGCCGCCTGGGCAAATTCGGCGCGGAAGCGGCCCATAGTTATCTGATCAAGTCCGCATCCTGGGACAGCGTCATGGCCTGGCGCGGCAGCGCCACGGCCCGGGCCATGGAAGCGCGGGTGCGGCATGATTACCCGGACATCCACCAGGAACTGCTGGGCCTGGCCGCCGGACTGGAACTACCGGCCGGCGATGTGTTCTTGTGGAACTGCCGCGGCGACCTCTGGTCCATGTCGCCCGATGGCTGCACCACGGTACAACTGCCCGCAAACAGCGGCCCGCGCATCACCCACAACGAAGACGGCGATCCCGGCTTTGCCGGCTATTGCGGCCTGGGCCTGTTCGCGCCGGAGAACGGCCCGCGTTTTGCGTCGTTCGTTTACCCCGCTTCGATACCCGGCCATACCTTCGCCGTCACCGAAGCAGGGCTGGCCATGACGGTGAACAACTTGCGTTCGCGGCAAGTCTCGGAAGGGGCGCCCCGCATGGTGCTGACGCGCGCTCTATTGAAGCTGGACAGCACGGCGGCGGCCATACAGCTATTGAACGATGCGCCCCGTTCCGGTGGCTTTCACTTAAGCCTGGCGCAGCGCGGCCGGCCGGAATTGCTCAGCATCGAGTTCAATGCCATGGGCGTATCAGCCCATGCCGTGCGGCAGGCTGCCTTGCACGCCAACCACATCGTGCATCAGGAAATGGCGGACTTCCCACAGGTCATCACCGATTCGTCCTTGCATCGCCAGCAGCGCGGCGACGCCCTGCTGAAAGGCAGCGCCACCGATCCGCTGGCCATACTGGCAGATCGCGGCAATGCGCAATTCCCCATCTATCGCGATGCACCCGACGACAGCGACAACGAAAACACGCTGGCGACGGCCGACATCCATGTGGGCGCCGACAAGGTGGAATGGGCAGTCTATGAACGCCCGGGCCAGAGCGCCCGTTTCCATCTGGTGGACGCGCGTTTGGCCTGACGCATCCAGCGCGGGCCCCACCGTTCACAATGCTGTGGCCCGCATGTCGACAGCCTTCGTGCAGTGATGGCCGGGCTTTCCCCGGCTACAGCATGGTCCGGACGAAATCGGCCACCTTCACGGTCAACTCCGACAGGTCGCGCTGCAGGTTGCCGAAATTGGCCGTCTTGCCGTAGCTTTCTTCATCCATGTACAGGCTGCGGTTGACCTCGATCTGCAAGCTGTGGCGATTGTCCTCGGGCCGGCCTATGCGCGCGATCAACGCCACCCCTTTGAAGGGATCGTTGCGCGCCACGGTATAACCGCAGCCCAGCAGGAAGTCTTCGACGATGCCTATCAGCGTGGGATCGCAAGTCGTCCCGTCGCGGTCCCCCAGCACGAAGTCCGCCAGCGGCTTGTCGGTATCGATGCCCAGCACCTCGTAGGAGTCAGAAGGCATCGAATGCAGGTTCAGGTGCCAGACCACCCCGAAGCGCTCGTGCGCCGCCTCGATCTGCCGGTTCAGTGCATCGTGATAGGGCTGGTGATAATTGCCAATGCGATTCTCGACTTCGCCCACCCATAGCTTGCGGTCATAAATCGGTTGATCGCGCGCCATGCTCCAGATCAAGCCATGCCCCAGCCGCGACTTTTCCGTGGGATGCAGTTCGGTTGTCCAGGGCTCGGCCAGAATATTTGGGTCGATATCATCAAGCTCGCGATTCGGATCGATGTAGGTGCGCGGGAAATTGGCGGCCAGCAAAGTGCCGCCCACCATGGGCACCGCCTGCCACAGTTCTTCCACATAAGTGTCCTCGCCCGACCGCAATATCGAAATCGGCAAGCTGGCCTGGAAATCGGCGGGGTAGATCACACCGCTATGCGGCGAATCGCACACCAGCGGTATCGCGCTGGCGGTAGGTGGTGTCAGCACATAAGGCTCGAAGTCCGAGTCGGCGAATTTCAGCTCCATTTCTTCTCCTGGTTGGCTCTATTCTTGTATAGCCGCGTGGTTTGCGTCGTTCAGATGACAAGCGCTGGCATGCGTTGTCCGACCCTTGACGATTCTCAGCAAGGGCCGTTCCACCCGGCAGCGATTCATGGTGTAAGGACAGCGCGGATGAAACGGGCAGCCCGGCGGCGGGGCAATGGGTGAAGGCAGCTCGCCGCGTATGGGTTCAAAAACGCGCCGGTCGCTGCGCAGCGCAGGCAGTTCCTTGATCAAGGCCTGCGTATAAGGGTGCCTGGCATGACCAAAAATCGTATCCGTATCGGCGATCTCCACGATGCGGCCCAGGTACATGATCGCCACCCGGTCGGAAATATGGCTGACCACGCCCAAGTTGTGGCTGATGAAAAAATAAGTCAGGTCGAATTCACGGCGCAGGTCCATGAAGAGATTCAAGACCTGCGCCTGTATGGACACATCCAGCGCCGCCACGGCCTCGTCGCAGACGATGACTGTGGGCTGCAGCGCCAAGGCGCGGGCTATGCCTATGCGCTGGCGTTGACCGCCGGAAAATTGATGCGGATAGCGCCAGCGATAGGCCGGGTCCAACCCGACCTTGCGCATCAGCTCGGATACATAGCTTTCCCGGTCGGCCTTGCGCAACATGCCATGCGCCACGGGCCCTTCGCTGATGATGTCCAGCACCCGCATGCGCGGATTCAACGATGAAAACGGATCCTGGAAGATCATCTGCACGCCCAGTTCGTAATCCCGCCGCGCCTTGCCGCGCAGTGTCTGTACCGCCTGACCCTTGTAGCGGATGTGGCCTGCGGTAGGTTCGAGTATGCCGGTCAGCATGCGCCCCAGTGTGGACTTGCCGCAGCCCGATTCGCCGACGATGCCGATGACCTCGCCCGCCAGCACATCCAGGTCCACGCCGGACACCGCTTGCACCACCGGCGGTGTGCCCGCGCCGCGCAACAAGCGCCCTACCCGGTCGACCATATCGGAGGGCTGCTGATAATCGCGCCGGACATCACGCAGGCTAAGAATCGTTTCGGTGCTCATGCTTGCACTCCCTTGTGCCAGCAGCGCACCCAGTGCCCTGGCGCCACTTCCTCTAGCGGTGGATCTGCGTGGCATTGATCGGTTGCCCGATAGCAGCGCGCCTGGAAGGGACAGCCGGGTGGCAGGTCCATCAGGGATGGCGTCGAGCCGGGAATCTGAAAAAGTTTTCCGCCACGCGTGCGTATGGAAGGTATCGACGCGATCAAACCATGGGTATAAGGATGCTGGGCTGCATCGATGATATCGACGGTGGCGGCGGTTTCGACAATGCGCCCGGCATACATGACGGCCAGCCGGTCGGCCAGGCCCGAGACGATCGCCAGATCGTGGGTGATCCAGATCAGCGCGGTGCCCAGTTCGCGGCACAGCTTCTGGACTTCGTACAGGATCTGTCCTTGTATGGTCACATCAAGCGCCGTCGTCGGTTCGTCCGCAATAATCAGCTTGGGTGAGTTGAGCAAAGCGATGGCAATGGCGACACGCTGGCGCATTCCTCCCGACAATTGATGCGGGTAGGCCCGCAAGCGCTCGGCCGCGGCGGGGATGCCGACCCTGTCCAGCACCCGCAGCGATCGTTCCCGCGCTGCATGGCGGCTTGCAGCGCTATGGGCTTGCACCGCTTCTATCATCTGCGTGTCCACCCGCAAGGTCGGGTTGAGCGTCATCATGGGATCCTGGAAAATCATGGCCATATCCCGG
>JAEWEH010000115.1 GCA_023389535.1 Pseudomonadota bacterium | reverse complement strand
AAAAAGTGCAGCGTCGTGGCAGGCGGGACATCGGTGGGAGGCTGCACATACAAGCCTGAAAATGCCAATACCCGCCCGGCAAGCCCCGGCTTGGCATGGCTGGCTTCCAGCGCCATGGTGGCGCCTTGAGAAAAGCCCGCCAATGCAGTCTGGGCGCCTGAAAGGCCGTATTGGGCTTGCAACTGGCCGATCTGATCTATCAGTCGCGGCAGAGACTGCCCTACTCGTTCGGCGTAATTATTGTCGGCCAAGCCCAGCGGATCTATCCAATGATAGCCCGCGATCCCTTGACTGCCTTCGCCGACGAAACTGTCGACGGGGATATTCTGGTAAGCATAGGGAAGCACCACCATCGCCAGCGGAAAGGCTTGCTTGATCGCATCGGCCAAGGGAAACAACTGTTGCGGTGAACCTGCCTCGCCATGCAGCAGCACGAACAATAGTTGCGGCTTGCCCTGGCTGGGCACGAAAATAAAGGGATCGGGCAAGCCGGACTTTGCCGCCTTCGTCATAAAGCAACTCCATAAAACCAGATTTCTTCCAGCGTTGCAAAATTGTACGCTAGATGATTGTCCGCATGCCCCGGCACTGCATAAGCAAACAGCATGCGCTGTGATTGCAAGCACCATGTCGGTCACCTTGCTTCCCTGGTGACACACATGCAGCAGTGACTTCCATTAAAATGAACCCTTTATTCAGGATGCCATCATGAGCAACATGCTCAAGCCAAAATTGGCCGACGCCGTCAAAAGCGCCATGCGCGCCAAAGATTCCGCCCGCCTGGGCACCTTGCGTTTCCTGCAGGCCGCCGTCAAGCAGAAGGAAGTTGACGAGCGACGCGAACTGGACGACACCGCCATACTGGCGATCATCGAAAAACAGGTGAAGCAGCGTCGCGAATCCATTGCGGCATTCGAACAAGCGGGCCGCAACGAGACCGCCGATCAGGAGAAGGCCGAACTCGCCGTCTTGCAGGAATTCCTGCCTCAGGCAGCCAGCGCTGAAGAACTCGATGCAGCGATTGCGGCAGCGATTGAGGAAGTCAACGCGCAAGGGGTTACCGGTGCGCCCGCCATGGGCAAGGTCATGGCCCTGATCAAGTCTCGCCTGGCCGGTCGCGCGGATATGTCGGCCGTTTCGGCGCAGGTCAAGTCGCGTCTGGTTTAGGGTTTATCAGCGGTAGCTGACGCAGACTGACGTATCCATCAGTACCGATTGCTTCATGGCTTCAAGCGCAGCCGCATCCCAGGGGCTGCGCCCCCATACCGTGTGGGTGACTTCGGTATGCTGGGCATCCACCGCTTTGATATCGGTGCGCGCGACTTCGACGCTGGTGAATGGGCCGCGCACGGCGACCATGGCGGTCTGCATGGCGGGGTCGACGTCCGCGTAGACGTCGTATTGCTTTTTGCCGCGCAGGCATTCATCGGCCTGATTTTGCGCCCGCAAATAAACGGTCTGGTAGGGACGTGGGACGGTGTAGGAAAGGCTGGGCGAATCGCCCCCCGGCTGTATGCCCATGGCACAGCCGGTCAGCAATGCGGCCGCAGCGATAGCTGTGACTAACCCTTTCACCCCGCCTCCCCAAAACATGAATTGACCATCAGCCACGGCCCCGATGCATACCTGGTCGGGTAACGGCAAAGCCGGGCGCCCCGCGCCCGGAGTGCCAGGCCTATAACTGGGAAGTTAGCATGCCCAGGCCTGCCGTTGGGAAATTTTTATACCGGACGGGCAGCATTCGGTTCCCGCAGCGATACCGGCGCCCAAGGCAGGATAATCGGTATAACCCTGCGGGCCAGCGGTGTAGAAAGTGGACACATCCCATTCATTCAACGCTGCACCGGTTTTCAAGCGAGTCACCAGATCCGGATTGGCGATAAACGCTTTGCCGAATGCGACGGCATCGGCCCGGCCCTCGGCAATAGCCTCAAGGCCGCTGTGGGCCGTATATTTTTCGTTCACAATGACCGGGCCGCCGAACAAGCGTCTGATTTCCGCCGTCAGGCTGTCGTCGCCCAGCGCTTCCCTGGTAAAAATGAAAGCGATGCGCCTTTCGCCCAAAGCGCGCGCCACATAGGAAAACAACTGGCGTGGGTCGGAGTCGGACATGGCATGGCTGTCACCGCGCGGCGATAAATGGACCCCCACCCGGCCCGCGCCCCAAATCCCTATGCAAGCGTCGACGACTTCAAGAAGCAGACGCGCCCGGTTTTCGACTTTACCGCCGTATTCGTCCGTCCGCTTGTTGGAGCCGTCTTGCAGGAATTGATCGATCAGATACCCATTAGCCGCATGGACTTCCACGCCATCGAAACCGGCTTCCCGGGCGTTGCGTGCGCCTTCGGCGAAATCCGCGACAATGCCGGCCAATTCTTCAGTATGCAGTGCACGCGGCACAACATAAGGGCGCTTAGGGCGCAACAGGCTGACATGACCCTCGCACGCAATCGCGCTGGGCGCGACCGGAATGCCGCCATTCAGATATTCGGGATCCGAAACACGGCCCACATGCCACAATTGCAGGAAAATTTTCCCGCCTTTGTCATGCACCGCCTGGGTGATCTTCCTCCATCCTTCGACCTGGGCGCTGCTCCAGATACCGGGCGTGCTGGGGTAACCGACACCTTGTGGCGAAATTGAGGTCGCTTCCGACAGAATCAAGCCGGCGCTCGCGCGCTGGCAGTAATATCGACGCATTAAATCGTTGGGAACCCGGCCTTCAGAAGCGCGATTGCGCGTAAGCGGAGCCATTACGATTCTGTTGCTCAACGTCACAGCCCCCAGTTGCAAGGGCTCAAACAAACTGGTCATATCACGACTGCTCGAAAAAAATTCTGATGTCCATAAGGGTTTTTACCAGAATTCGCACTGATTTAGCAATCGACTATTGTAAGGCAGCGTTCAGGCCCACCGCGGCATACCCAAGGCGCTCATAAGGACAACATGGCACAATTTGCGATCATAGGCCTGGGCCGATTCGGCTCTGCAGCCGCACTGGAATTGATGAAGATGGGCCATTCGGTGCTCGGTGTGGACGCCGACCCCAAAGCCGTGGACCACTATGCGGACCAAATCACTCGTGCGGCGATCGCCGACGTCACCGACCGCGCCGCTCTGGAAGAACTGGGGCTGGACAACTACGATGTGGTGCTGGTCGCCATAGGCGAAGAAATCCAGGCCAGCCTGTTGTGCGTGGTGCACCTGAAGTCGCTGGGCATCGGCACCGTCTGGGTAAAGGCGACCTCGCATGCGCATCATCTTATCCTGAGCAAGCTTGGCGTCAATCGCATCATCCATCCCGAAGAAGAAATGGGCATACGGGTAGCCCAGGCGCTCAGCTATCCGATGGTCAATGACTACATATCGCTGGGCAATGGCGAATTCGTCGTTGAAATCGATATCAGCGATCGCCTTGAAGGCGTGCCGCTACAGCGCGTGCTGAAGGATGTGCCTGATACCATCCATGTGCTGCTGCTTAAACGCAAGGCCCATATCACCGTGCACCCGCCCGGCGATTTCGTGCTGGCAGCCAAAGACGTGGTCGTGCTGCTGGGCCAGTTGACCACCCTCAAGACCATCGCGCCCAAATTGGTCTGACCATGCGTAACTGGCTGCCCCTGTACGGTTATCAGTCTTACAAGCGCATGAAGCGCAGTGGCCTGGTGCAAGCCAGTCCTCCGACGGTGCTGGCCATGGGCTTTCTGGCGCTGATATTGCTCGGCACGCTGCTGCTTTCCCTGCCGGCCGCAAGCCATGAACCTCTAAGTATATTCACCGCCTTTTTCATGGCCACGTCGGCAGTCACGGTGACCGGCCTGGCGGTGATCGATCCCGCCATTGCCCTGACTCAGTTCGGCCAAGTCGTCCTGATTGCATTGGTCCAACTGGGCGGCCTGGGATTCGTGACCTTCGCCGTGGTGGCCGCGATCACGCTGGGCAAACGCATGAGCCTGAAACATCAGGCCCTGGCCCTGGAAGCCTTCAATCAGACGAGCGTCCCACGCATTCGCCACACAGCGGTATCCGTCATCAAGATTTCGCTGGCCATTGAAGCAATCGCCGCGGTGGCGCTGACGTTATGGTGGTGGCGCGACTATCCGCTGCCCACAGCGGCGTATCTTGCCATCTTTCATGCTATTGCGGCTTTTAATAATGCCGGTTTCTCGCTCTTTCCTTCCAGCCTGGCCTCGTTCGTCGACGACGCCCCGACCATACTCATCATCAGCTTTTCCATCATACTGGGCGGAATCGGCTTTTCCGTGCTGCATGATGTCGGAAGCAAAAGACGATGGGTGCCGTTGCTGCCCTACACAAAACTGATCGTGGCCGGCACCCTTGCTTTGAATCTGATTGGCTTCGCCGTGATATGGGCGCTGGAATCCCGCAATCCGGACACCCTGGCTGGCCTGCCGTTGCATGGGCAGGCTCTGGCCGCCTGGCTGCAAAGCGTCACCAGCCGCACGGCCGGTTTCACCAGTGTCGACATCACCCAGTTGACCGACAGTTCGACCTTGATCGTCATGCTGCTGATGTTCATCGGTGGCGGATCATTGAGCACGGCCAGCGGCATCAAGCTGGGCACCTTCATCGTGCTGCTGGCGGCCGTGTATTCTTATATTTTCCAGCGCAAGGAAGTCGTACTGCTGAAGCGCTCCATCTCGCCGGATACCGTACAAAAAGCGCTGGCGTTGGTGCTCGTCACCTGCGTGTTCATCTTCGTGGGCACGCTGTTGCTGTCCATCCTCGAGCAAGCGCCCTTTCTTTCCATTTTGTTCGAAGTCATGTCCGCCGTCAGCACGACAGGCATGAGCCGCGACCTGACGCACCACTTGTCGGCGCCCGGCCAGGCCTTGATCACCTTGCTGATGTTCGCCGGCAGGCTGGGGCCGCTGACCCTGGTATACAGCCTGGCCACCCAGAGGCGCAGCCGCATACGCTATCCGGAAACTGAATTCCAGGTGGGCTGATCGGTCGCAAGCGCTTAGGTCGGCAGCGTCGGCGCCAAATCCTTGAACGTCAACAAAACCCTTGAGCGCCAACGGTGACTGACTTATATAGTATTTATATTGGTTGCCAGACCCGGCAAATGATCCGCAAACGACAAGGGCTTACAGACCGAAATCTGTAAGCCCTTGATTTATTTGGTCGGGACGGAGTGATTCGAACACTCGACCCCTTGCACCCCATGCAAGTGCGCTACCAGGCTGCGCTACGCC
>JAEWEH010000088.1 GCA_023389535.1 Pseudomonadota bacterium | reverse complement strand
CGTTCTATCTCCGATAGAGTGCCTGCCTATCGGATTGGCCACGAGCAGACAATCACTGCGCCGGTATAGCGTGACGGACCAGAACGCCCCGACCTGGGGCGCGCCCCCGGGCGGAAAGCGCAACACGTAGCGACGTGCGCCGGTGAGTGTGTCGCCGTCTGCGTCGACCTCGGCCATGATGTACATGGCTTCGTCTATGCCCAGGGTGCCTATCCAGTTGCGCGCGACCCGCGCCCGTGTCTGGAAGTCGTCGCCGAAGCTGGTGCGCACATTGACCGCTGTCGTCCATCCGCCGCCCAGTTCCGAGGGATGCGCGGTTTCACGCAATTCCGTGTAGACCTCCGTCAATGCGTTTTGCATTTCGTCCAGCGGCGACGGCCAGCCAGCAATCGGGGCAGCCGGTGGGTTGCGCAACAGCATGGTGTTCAAAACGCGCAGGTACTCCGACGCATCCGGAACGCCAGCGCTGCGGTCGTCGATCAGGGTATCCACGCGCGAGAGCGCAACCGTGCCATCCGGCCGGCAAATCGTGAATTGATCCTGCAGGGCATGAACCTTTGCCAGATCCGCCGGATCCGCATCCACGATAATGCGTCCAATGATCCATACATCGTCGCCGGCAGCGGCGATCCGGTGCATGCCCGCGGGAACCTCACCTTGCCACGCCGGTCCGTGGATGAATAACCGTTGTGCTTCGCCGCCAGTGGTTCGCCGGCCGGCATACGCCCACGGATTCGTCCAGGCATCGAGAAAACCCAATACCCAATAGCGCTCTCCCATGGCGGGGACTTCGATCACCAGGGGACCATGCGAAAGATCAAGCCAGGCGTTGGTGAACAGCGTATCGTTATTCGGCGTCACCACTTCCTTGTCCTCGGGACCGCGCAGCCTGCGCGTATGCGTAAACTGATTCACCCAGCGCATCCGGGATGTCGGCGTGTCGCCGGCGAACCCTGCACTATGATGTTTGCGTGCGGTGTTTGCCGCCCGCATGCGAGCCATTTCGAAGAGCGGTAAGGTGGCGACCACGGCGTCCCGCGCCGATGCAGCAGGATCTGCCTGGGTCAGCAGGACGGCGTCCAATGCCAGCGCGCCCTGCCCCGTGGGCAGCACCACAAAGGGGTTCAGCTCCACAGATTCCAGCGCGGCGCCGGCCGCCGAAGCAAATTGCGACATGCGCACGATGGCGTCGGCCAATGCCTCGACATCGGCCAGCGGAGCGCCGCGAAAACCATGGAACAATGGCGCGAGCCTCAGCTCGCCGATCATTTCCCGGGCCTGCTCGTGGTCCACAGGCGCCATCCGCAGGGCGACGTCCTGCATCAACTCTACGTTCACGCCGCCCGAGCCCAACATGACGATGGGGCCCAGCGCCGGGTCGCGCCGCGCGCCCAGTATGCATTCGACGCCACCAGACACCATGGGCGCCACCAATACTCCATCTACCTTGGCGTGGGGGGCGCAAGCCTGCGCCGCTGCCATGATGCGGTCATACGCAAGCCCTGCCGCTTCCGATTCACTTATATTCAGCACCACACCACCGACGTCACTCTTGTGCGTAATGCCGGCGGACAACACCTTCATCGCGACGGGAAAGCCTGCCGACTGTGCGGCGGCGACCGCCTCCTCTCGCGACCGGGCGCGTAGCGCCGATACGATCGGCAGGCCAAACCCGCGTAATACATCCATCGTGTCGGCCTCGTTGTAGGGCCCCGGTCGTAGCGTGACCGACACCGCGGATGGCGCATCATGCGAAACCGGTTGCCGGCGATGTTGCTGAAAGAAGTTCGCTGCGGCAACGGACCGCAGCGCGCGCGAAGGGTCGGCAAAGCACAGACAGCCGGCTGCCTCCAGGGCCTTGCGATGCGCATCGTCGGATAAGGTGCTGAATATCAGCACCCGGTCGGGAAAGTCGCGCATCAAGTCGAGCGCCATCTTTTTCTGAATTTCCTGCATCGCTGGCGTGCTGCCGAAGGCGGCGAGAAAAATCACCAGGCTGCCATGATCGCCCTCTTTCAGCATGGCACGAGCCGCCACATCCAGCACATCGGGCTCCGCCGTTACCTGGCCGGTCACATCGACAGGGTTGGTCGTAGCGGCCAGCGGCACGCGAGCCCTGATGATTTCCTGCGCGGATGGCGGAAGTTCGGCCACGTCGAGCCCAGCGTCCGCCGCGTCGTCCGCCATCATGACGCCTACGCCGCCGGATACTGTCAACAAGCCAACGCGCGAATTCGAGGGGAGACCCGCTACCGAAAGGCTATGGGCCACATCGAAGAACTCCTCTATTGTGTGAGCCCGCCAGGCCCCGTGCTGGCGAAAGAGCGCATCGTAGGCCGCGTCATCGCCGGCCAAAGCCGCCGTATGGGACGCCGCCGCTATGGCGCCCAGCTCGGTGCGCCCCACCTTCACGACAACGACGGGCTTGCCCGCAGCCCTTGCCAAATCCAGGGCGTCCCGCAGCTTCTGGCCGTCATTGCAGCCCTCAAGATAAGCCATGATCACCTCGGTAGCCGGATTGCGCGCCATCCACGCAATGCAGTCGGCCACGTCAATATCGGCTTCGTTGCCCGTCGTCACCCATGCCGACAGGCCGACGCCGCGTTCACGCGCCATCGCGTAGGCATACGCGCCGAACGCACCGCTCTGGCTGACGATGCCCACCTTGCCGTGCTTGGCGAGCCCCGTCGACAGGACGGGCGAAAAGGTGGCATATACCGACTCAGCGGAATTCATGAAGCCGAGGCAGTTGGGCCCCAGAACGCGGACACCCGCCGAGCGGGCTTTGTGAGTGAAGCTTGCTTGCGCCTGGGCGCCCTGCGCGCCCATTTCGGCGTAACCCGCCGAAAAAATGACTACGTTCTTCACCCCGGCCGCGATCGCGTCGTCCAGCGCCGCCTCTGCTGCCGCGGCCGGGATGGCGAAAATAGCGAGATCAATGGGTTGGCCCACGTCCTGCAGCGAAGCCAAGGCGGCAAGCCCCTGGATCTCGTTGGCGCGGGCATTGATGGGATAGACCGCCCCGCTATATCCATGTTCGACCAGATACCTGACCGGCACAGCGCCGATCTTGGTCGCCACAGAAGAAGCGCCGACCACGGCGATGGAACGAGGAGAAAGAAAGGAATCGAGATCTGGCAGTGTCATGGGTATCGTTGGAAGTTGTTGCATGCTGGTACGATACCCAAGCGACTATTATAGGGCAATCTGATTTTTCAGATCGATCTATAAGTTAGGATTATTTATTTGTTGCGGTCGGCCCTTCGCCGAATTCATCTTCAGAGCCTGCGCTCCAGTGCCGCGCAGCTTCAAGGGTGAAATCCACGAAGCTCTCGACTGCAGGCGAAAGCGATGATCGTTCGCGCGCAAAGACCGCTATCTTCCAGGTCACGGTCGGCTGGCGCAACTGGCGGAAGACTAGTCCGAATCCCTGCACCAGGGATTGCGCCATGAACGGGCATATAACATAGCCTTGACGCACACGCAGCAAGGACAGTGCCGTGTTGACGCGATGCACAGGGACGACAGTGCGTGGATGATGGCGGGAAGGCACATTGCTGAGCACATTGAGCGCAAGATTGGGCATGTAGTTGATCAGCGGCCGATCCTGCAAATCTTTCCAGCTGACCGAAGCCGCGTCGGCGAGTGGATCGTCCGGACGAAGCGCGGCCCAGAGCGGATCGATGCGGATGACGCGCGCCTCCACCGCTTCGTCGGTAAGGACCCCTGCAGGCCCGAAGCCGATATCCGTGCGCCCGCTATGCAGCCCGGCAAGCACTTCCTCGATCGGCACATCCTGAAAGCGTACGTCCACACCGGGGTAGCGCTCGCCATAGCCGGCAATGACTTCGGGCAGTAATGTGCACGATAAGGTTTCGGGCGCGGCCACGCGTACAATGCCGCGCCGCACATCCTTGAGATTGGTGACACTGTCCAGCGCTTCGTCCAGCGTGGCGAGTACCCGCCGTGCCATCGGTTCGAATGCGGCGCCCACTACCGAGGCACTTACGCTACGGGTGTTGCGATCCAATAAGCGCACGCCCAGACGACTTTCCAATTCCTTGATCAGGCCGCTTAGCGCAGCCTGCGATAAATGCATGGTACCCGCAGCCTCGGAAAAGCTACCGCATTCGAGGACCGCGACCAACGCCTTTAACTGCCTGAGTGTGATTTCCACCGCCATCTCGCAGCTCCTTTAGATCCGCATCAACAAAATATATTTATAAGTACAGATTGTAAGTCGTACAGAAAATAGAGTTTGTTCTAATTGTTGACGCCATCTATGATCATACTCATCCAACGAGGCTCGCGGCGCGAAGCCGGCCAGCCATATACCCGACAACAGGAGACGCCATGAACATGAATCGACGCACGCTGCTCAAAGCGGCTGCAGCCGCGGCCTGGGCCACTGCCGCGCCACTTGGCTTCGCCCAAGGCGAGTGGCCGTCCCGCCCCATAAGAATCATTTCTCCCTATGGTCCTGGGGGCCCGAACGACTTATCGGCTCGACTTCTTGGCGAGTATCTCGGGCGCGAGCTCGGGCAAACTTTCATCGTGGAGAACAAGGCTGGAGCCGGAACCCAACTTGGCAATAACTTCGTGGCGCACAGTACCGCCGACGGATACACCATCCTGTATGCTGCCGCGCCATTTTCGACGCTGGAAGCCCTGTACGGAAAGCTGAACTATGACCCCCGGAAAGACCTTCAGCCGGTGGCGATGGTAGCCACCGTGCCACTATTTCTGATCGTCAATGCGGAAACGCCAATCAAGACCGCCCAGGACTTGATCGCCTACGGTAAATCGCACCCAAATGGGCTCACATTCGGCTCTCCCGGTTACGGATCACTTCCGCATCTGGCCAGTGAACTGCTCTACCGGGATGCGGGCGTCAAGGGGCTGACTGTCCAGTATCGCGGCGACGTGGCCGCCTATACCGACCTCATCGCCGGCGGCCGGGTGGATGCCACGCTGACCGCGATTACAGCGGCCCTTCCCCATATCCACAGCGGCAAGCTTCGAGTGCTGGGCGTTGCATCAGCAACACGTAGCGAAATCTACCCGGACGCCGTGCCCCTGGCCGAACAGGGCCTGCCCCGCGTCATCGCGTCGGGTTGGTATGGATTCATGGCGCCATCGGGCGTACCGGATGCCATCGTCGGCCGCCTGGACACCGAGGTCAATCGCGCGCTGAAAGATCCGGCGATTAAGCAAAAGCTGCTTGCTCAAGGCATGGAGCCGCATCCAGGTAATGCCAGCGACTTCGGCAGATTCATCGGCGACGAAATGGAAAAATGGGGCGACGTCATCCGTAGTGCCGGCATCAAGGGGCAGTGACGGCGCCGCCGAGCCCGAAGCAACCAGACCCAGGCGGCCAAGCTGACACGCACGGTGGCCCGGGTAGCCATTACTACAAAGCTTCACATAAAAGTGGAATACGGGCTTAAGCCATAGCGCAATCAGTTGTGCCGCAACAACGGCAATCCAGAAAAACCCTTACGCGCGCCACGAAATACCCGTATAATTGCGGCACTGCATTATCACGCGTCGACATTTTCATACAGCCCCGGCTGTCGCATAGCAGTTGCCTGAATCCCTCAGCACCCATGTCGAACGCCATCGCTCCCTGACCCCCAAGCCTTACGCCGCGTATCCAAGACAGCACGCAGCATATTTGGTTGATTCGGTCGGCACGATGCTCCAGTCAACCAGCGTCAAGGGCTCTCATCTATCGCCCCCGCTACGTGTATGCCGTTCAATCGGCAAAGGATACTCATGTCTTTCGATACCCTGGGCCTTGCTCCCTCTTTGTTGTCTGCCGTCCAGAAAGCCGGCTTTACCGATCCTACTGCCGTGCAGGCTGCAGCCATACCCAAGGCGCTGGCCGGCCACGACCTGATGGTGTCGTCGCAGACCGGCAGCGGCAAAACTGCGGCTTTCATGCTGCCCGCCCTGAATCGCATTTCGCACATGCCGCCGAACAAAGGTTCCGGCGTGCAAGTGCTGGTGCTGACCCCGACCCGCGAACTGGCCATGCAAGTGGCCGACGCCACCAAGCAATATGGCGCCCACATCAAGGACTTGCGCACGGCCGTGGTCGTGGGCGGCATGCCTTATGGCGCCCAGCTGAAGGCGCTGTCGCGCCGCGTCGATGTCCTGGTGGCCACGCCCGGTCGCCTGATCGACCACCTGCAAGCCAAACGCGTCAACCTGTCCACCGTGCACACCTTGGTGCTGGACGAAGCCGACCGCATGCTGGACATGGGCTTCATCGAGGACATCGAAACCATTGTTGCGCGCACGCCGCAGGAACGCCAGACGCTGCTGTTCTCGGCGACGCTGGACGGCACGATTGCACGCCTGGCCGCCACGATGATGCGCGATCCTCAGCGCATTGAAATTTCGGGCCAGAAGCAGAAACACAGCAATATTACCCAGAGCCTGCTCTATGCCGATGATAACGGCCACAAAATGCGCCTGCTGGATCATCTACTGCGCGACTCAAACCTGGACCAAGCCATTGTCTTTACCTCGACCAAGCGTGGCGCCGACGACCTGGCCGACCGCCTGAGCGAACAAGGCTTTGCCGCCGCTGCTTTGCATGGCGACATGAACCAGCGCCAGCGCACCCGCACCCTGGGCCTGCTGCAAAAAGGTCGCCTGCGGATTCTAGTAGCCACCGATGTGGCTGCCCGTGGCATCGACGTGCAAGGCATCAGCCATGCTGTGAACTACGACCTGCCGATGCAGGCCGAAGACTACGTACACCGCATCGGCCGCACCGGACGCGCCGGGCGCAGTGGCTTGGCCTTCACGCTGGCCGTCCACTCCGAGCGCCATAAAGTACGCCGCATCGAGCATTTCATCGGCCAACCCATTCCTTCCGAAGTGATAGAAGGCCTGGAGCCCACGAAAACCGTGCGTCCTACCTATACCGACCGCAAGGGTGGCAAGTCGTTTGGTTCACGCGGCGGCTACGGCGGCAAGCCGGGTTATGGCGGCAAACCAGGTTTCGGCCGCAAGCCGGACGCCGAATCGCGTCCTTATGGCGATCGGCCTGCACGCGAGGGCAAGCCATCCTTCGGCGATAAGCCTTCCTATGAAG
>JAEWEH010000074.1 GCA_023389535.1 Pseudomonadota bacterium | reverse complement strand
CGCCTAGCCGGCTGCCGGACACGGCACGAAGCGGTTCGAGCGCCGGGCGGATCAGCATTCAAGCCCGATGCTCGCTGCCGTCGCGAATCAGACCATATGTTTGCAGGCTTCCCAGATCGATCAGCGTGAAGTAGCCTGCCTCGTCGGGCAGCCAGCCACCCGTGTCAATGTGATAGACGTTACCCAGCGTCACGGGCGCTTTTAGGGGTGTGTGGCCCACAATCACGGCTCGGATGCCGGCCACCCGGCGCATGTCTTGAAATTCGATCCGTCGGCGGTCCCACATGCATCGCGTCCGCAGCGAACGCCTGGCGAATAATGCTTTGCGTAATTGTGCCCAGCTTTCGAATGGGCAGTTTGCATGTACCAAGCCGACCACGCCTTCCTGCGTGTCAACCTCGATGGCATAAGGCAACGCGGCAAATGCTTGGGCAAACTCTTGCTGACGCATAGAATCCAAAGCCAGGAACCAGCCGCCTCCATTGCGTCGATATGTATCCGCATCTACTGGATTGCCGCGGGCATATCGAATCGCGACGTCTTCGTGATTGCCTTGTATTGCATGGAACCAGGGCAGATTCAGCCACTCCAGTGCCAGCTCGCTTTCTGGTCCTCTGTCTACCAGATCGCCCACCGAAAATAGCCTGTCGCGCGCGACATCAAACCCGATACGATCTAGAGTTTCCTGCAGCCGAGTGAAATGCCCATGAATGTCTCCCACGGCGTAATCTTGGCCCGCTGCATTCCGTACATACCTATCGATCACGGCCATCGGCGCCTACCATCGCATCCCAAGCACCCTGCCTATGGCTTTTGTTCCGTAGCGTCTTCATCCGGACTGCTCTGGTCAATATCTACGTCGTCCGCGGTGGAGATATTGATGGGCCGGTCTTTTTCAGAGGGTTCCGTGCTTCCAGAGCCGGGCACGCCCGCATTGGATCCGTCGTGGGATACGCCGGCGCTGCTGGTGGACGGGTCGATAGGGCTCGAGGCGGGACTCTTTTGACTTTCTTCGGCCTTGTTGGACTTTTGGGTAGTCATGGCGTGCCTCCATCAGATTCGCCGCCCCACGCGGGAATTTACGTAAACAGCAAACCGTATGCCCGGCCATACAGTCGTACGCGATCCGATGTGGTATTTAATTTCTGAACGCCAATGACACCGCAAGCAAGCTGACCAATCTGTATGACCCTGTCGTGGTTTGGCAAGCAAGACACCACACTGAGGGGATAAGGACAATGGTTGCTCCGGCATGCCTCGTTGGGTGGCATGGCTGATGTTTCGGATCTATGATGTCGGGCGGGTCGTGGCACGGCGCGCTTATCGTGCCTGGCTGCCGTAACCCTTGTATGTCGGCGCCAGCTTCGGCGATTCCTCATCGGAAGCAATAAGGACTTGATTTAAACGGACCATCATGACTTATCCAAACACCCAATTATTCATCAATGGCCAATGGCAGGACGCATCTGCTGGCCGCACGCTCGCCGTTGTCAAGCCGGCCACCGGCCAGGAAATCGGCCGCGTGGCCCATGCGGGCAAAGAGGATCTCGATCGCGCGCTCGCAGCGGCGCAGCAAGGCTTCGAGACCTGGCGCGACATGACGGCCGCCGAGCGCAGCAAGATCATGCGCGCCGCGGCCGGCCTCATGCGCGAGCGTGCTGCCGACATCGCCCGCAGCATGACGCAGGAACAAGGCAAGCCGCTGGCCGAAGCGCGCGCCGAATGCCTGTCGGCGGCCGATATCATCGAGTGGTTTGCCGAAGAAAGCTTCCGCGTCTATGGCCGCCTGGTGCCGTCGCGCATCAATCTGTCGATCCGGCATATGGTGGTCAAAGATCCGATTGGTCCGGTTGCCGCGTTCACGCCATGGAATTTCCCCGTCAATCAGGTCGTGCGCAAGGTGAGCGCCGCCTTGGCGGCCGGATGCTCCATGATCGTCAAGGCGCCGGAAGAAACACCGGCCAGCCCCGCCGAATTGATCCGTGCCTTTGCCGATGCGGGCCTGCCGCCCGGCGTGCTGGGCCTGGTATACGGCGATCCGGCGGAAATTTCCAGCTACCTGATCGCACACCCCGTCATCCGCAAGGTCACTTTCACTGGCTCCACGCAAGTGGGCAAGCAACTGGCCGCATTGGCGGGCCAACACATGAAGCGAGTCACCATGGAACTCGGTGGTCACGCGCCGGTGATCATCGCTGAGGATGCCGACATTGACCTGGCCGTGAAGTGCAGCGGCGCTGCCAAGTTCCGCAATGCCGGCCAGGTGTGCATTTCGCCCACGCGCTTCCTCGTGCACGAGAAAATACGCGGCGACTTCGAAAGCGCATTGGTCCGACATGTCGAATCGCTGAAAGTGGGCGACGGCCTGGAGGAAGGCACGCAGATGGGACCGCTAGCCAATCCGCGCCGCATCACAGCCATGGCTGACCTCACTGAAGACGCCATTCAGAAAGGCGCCAAGGTCCTGGCCGGCGGCGGGCGCATCGGCGAGTCCGGCAACTTCTGGCAACCCACGGTGCTGACCGAAGTCCCACAGGCGGCGCGCATCTTCAACGACGAACCCTTCGGGCCAGTGGCGGCGATACGTGGCTTCAGCACGCTGGAAGAAGCCATCGCCGAATCGAATCGCCTACCCTATGGATTGGCCGGCTACGCTTTCACCCGTTCGCTGAAGAGCGCCGACCTGCTGACGCGGCGGGTCGAAGTCGGCATGCTGTGGGTCAATATGCCCGCCATGCCGACGGTGGAATTGCCATTCGGCGGCCTGAAGGATTCTGGCTACGGTTCGGAAGGCGGTCCCGAGGCGGTGGAAGCCTATCTGAACGTGCGCACCGTGTCGGTCATGAATGCCTGACATTCAGGAAAGCGATGGCGTACGTACCCTGCATTTTGGCTCGCCAGCCGTGCAGGGTGCCATGCGCATCGACAAGCCGGTTGAAATCGAGCTGGAATACGTCCAGCAAATGATGATGTGGCTGCTGTTTCGCAAAGAGGCGGCACACATCGTCCAGCTTGGCCTTGGCGCAGCGGCGCTGACGAAGTTCTGTTACCACCGCCTGGCTCCGGCCACGGTCACCGCGGTGGAAATTGAAGCAGATGTGATCGACGCTTGCCGCAGCCACTTCGCGCTGCCGCCCGACAACGAACGTCTGAGCATTCTGAATATGGATGCGCTGAAGTACGTGACGGATTTTTCCCGCCGCCGGTCCATCGACATTCTGCAGGTGGATCTGTACGATGCGCCAGCACGAGGGCCGCTGCTGAGCACGGATGATTTCTATGCCGCCTGCGCGAACTGCTTGACCGCCCATGGCATGATGACGGTGAATCTATATTGCGACTGGCCTGAGCATCTGCATCACATCCGCTTGATGGAACAGTCTTTCGAGGCCGTGGCGTGGCTGCCCGAGGTCCACGACGGCAATATGGTGGCCATTGCGTTCAAGCGCTCGCCCTCGGTGGATTTTGAGGACCTGCTTGCACGCGCCGCAGAGATACAGGCCATGTTCGGCTTGCCGGCGCAAAGCTGGGTCGACGGTCTGCATCGCTGGATGAGCTCGGAGACGGACGAATTCTGAGCACGCTGTCTAGGGCTTGTTAACGCTAAAAGGATGTACGCACTAGCCGTCCATGACACCGCCTTACGACACAGTATGAGCGGCGACGTTTTTGCTTTTGGATCGTGGCGAACCGGATGTGGGTTCCTACCTGGACCTGCCCGGCGATCCGGTCGGCTCGGCGATGACCCGACAGGTTTTGACCAGTTTCACCTACCGCGTCCTGGCGCCGCCCGGCTAGAGTCTCGCCGGAAGGCGGTCCCGAGACGGTGGAAGCCTATGTGTATGTGCGTACCGTATCGGTGATGAACGCCTGATTCCCCTTCGACCATGACGCTTTCACTTTCCCGAACTACCGGGAGCCGGCGAACTGAATGAATCGTCTCGGGAGGTGTTGCTATCGGCTGGCGAAGCACCGCTTCGGTCGTTCGGAGAGGCCCTGCTCCGGCTCCTTTCGGCACTATCGCCTCGGCGCTCGTCCCCGGGCTCAACGCTTTGCCGCGAAGTGGCGCTTTCCCGTCCCATTTGAGCATCGCCGGGTTGAGCTTGGGTGCCCGCTTTGGGATTGCTATAAGTCGTCGTGCCCGTACCCGCTCGGCCCGCGGGCGCGCCGGTAATCGTGCCGTCCTTCGAGTTATTGTCGCTGGCTGCCTGACTGTAAGCCGGCGGCGCTGCCGCCAGCGGCGCCGCGCAAATCGCGGCCATGATGAATCTGTTCATTGCGCTCTCTGGAAATGCGGCACCGATGCCGGTCCAGTCGCGCAGCAAGCGATGTGCCGCTGCCGGAAGCGCAATGCAATGGACCCGCGACCGATACTGATATGCAACACGTCCCGGTGGATCGGCTGCCTGACAACTATTTTTGGCCGCGATCACTCTATCCATAGCCGCGGTATGGAGGGCCATTGGCACGATCACGAATAGGTACAAGCTTTGCTGCGTAAACGCGCGCGCCAAGGTTCTCTTGGTGTGCGCCTATTAAAGGAGTGCCGTTATGTTTGCTCACAACAAACGCCTGCAATACACCGTCAGGGTCGCAGACCCCAATCCAGGGCTAGCCAATTTGTTACTGGAGCAGTTCGGTGGGCCTCAGGGTGAGTTGGCCGCAGCCTGTCGCTATTTCACACAATATATCGGCGAGGATGATCCTGGCCGCAAAGATATGCTGATCGATATCGCCACCGAAGAACTAAGTCACCTTGAGATTATTGGGCATTTGGTGGCGATGCTCAATAAAGGGGCAAAGGGAGAACTTGCGGAGGGCGTCGATACGGAGGCCGAGCTATACCGGAAATTACATGGTGCGGGTAATGACTCACACGTCACCCAAGTCCTTTATGGCGGTGGGCCGCCCCTTACCAATTCTGGCGGTCAATTATGGACATCCGGCTACATTGACACAATAGGTGAACCGACGGCGGACCTTCGGTCAAATATCGCAGCCGAAGCCCGTGCCAAAATCGTATATGAACGCCTTATAAACGTTACAGACGACCCCGGCGTGCAAGAGGCGTTGATGTTCTTGATGACGCGCGAAGCCGCCCATCTAAAGTCGTTTGAAAAGGCGTTGTATTCGATATCACCCAACTTTCCTCCGGGAAAGCTTCCTCCAATGCCAGAATTCGCTGATACCTACTTTAATCTTTCACAGGGGGAAGGAGACATGGAGGGGTCGTGGAACAACGAAATGCAATTCAAGCGAGTTGACGACTGGAAAGCAATGACGGCGGTCGATGGTGGAGACGGCTCGGCCTCAGTACAGCTCGACAAGGCCGCCGATGAAATAGTCAAAGCCATGGCCGCCCGCACTGCATCAAACCCTTCGATTGATCCGGTGACTGGGGCGGATCTTGGCAGTGAAAGCCCACCGCGCACAGCGGACACATCCGAACGCTGAGGGGAGCGGTCCAGTTGAGCACGTATATAGCACGATAGTTCTGATCCGCGTACTTCCTGTTGTGGTCCCGGGTCTGCAATTCTTGATTGCGAGACTATGCGATCTGGATTCGGTTGGCAGTGCAGGCCCTGAAGGGGACGCCGCTAAT
>JAEWEH010000057.1 GCA_023389535.1 Pseudomonadota bacterium | reverse complement strand
GCAGCGCGATGCCGTTCATGATGGCGGCCATGCCGAACTCGCGGACGCCATAGTTGATATGGCGACCGAAACGCAAGTGCAGTTCGCCGGCGCGCACGGCTTCCGCGCCCTTCCAGTCGGTCAGATTGGAGCCGGTCAGGTCGGCCGAGCCACCCAGCATTTCCGGCAGGATTTCCACCAGCCCGGTAATCGCCAGTTGCGATGCCTTGCGCGTCGCGACGGTTTCAGCCTTTTGATTGGTCGCTTCGATCAGCGCGTGCGCGCGTTGTGCGAAATCGGCCGGCAGATCGCCGCGCATGCGACGCAGCAAGGCTTCCGCTTCGGCAGGATAAGCCTTCGCGTAGGCGTCGAAGCGCTGTTGCCATGCGGACTGCATCTGGGTCCCTCTTTCTTTGCCGTCCCAGTATGCATAGATTTCGGCGGGAATATCAAACGGCGGGAACGGCCAGTTCAGCGCCTCGCGGGTGGCTTCGACCTCGTCCTTGCCCAAAGGCGCGCCGTGGACTTTTTCAGTGCCTGCGGCATGCGGAGCGCCCTTGCCGATGACGGTGCGGCAGCATATCAAGGTGGGTCCCATGCCCTGCTGGCCATACTGCTTGGCCTGATTGATGGCATTGTCGACCGCGGCAATGTCGTGGCCGTCGACGTCCGGGATCACGTTCCAGCCATAGCTGGCGAAACGCTCGGGCGTATTGTCGCCGAACCAATTTTCGACCCGGCCGTCGATGGAAATGCCGTTGTCATCGTAGAAGACAATCAGCTTGGACAATTTCAGCGTACCGGCCAGCGAGCAGGCCTCGTGCGAGATGCCTTCCATCAGGCAGCCATCGCCCACGAAGGCATAGGTGTGATGGTCGACGATCTTGTGGTTTTCGCGATTGAATTCCTGGGCCAGCAGCGCCTCGGCCAGGGCCATGCCCACCGCGTTCGCCAAGCCCTGGCCCAGCGGGCCAGTCGTGGTTTCGATGCCGGCGGTAATGCCGACTTCCGGATGGCCCGGCGTACGCGAGTGCAATTGCCGGAAATTCTTGAGTTCCTCGATGGGCAGATCGTAGCCCGTCAGGTGCAACAAGGCATACAGCAACATCGAGCCATGTCCATTGGACAGCACGAAGCGGTCACGGTCCGGCCAGTGAGGGTCGGCGGGATTGTGGCGCAGATGGCGCGTCCACAGGGCTTCAGCAATGTCCGCCATCCCCATCGGGGCGCCGGGATGGCCCGAATTGGCTTGTTGAACCGCGTCCATGGCAAGCGCGCGTATTGCGTTGGCCATGGACGAATCTTGGGCAGGCGTAAGGCTCATTTAAGACTCGCAGCCGGAACCTTGCGCCGCGAAAGGCGGGCTCCGTCGATGAAGGTTTTACAAAGCCTCTGATTTTACCACCGGCATCCAAAGCGGGTTTTTTAGCCAGGGGGGCGGCAAGCCGACGGATGAGCCCGGACACTGGACAGTCCACTGCCGACTATCCAGCGCCTGGCGAATCGGAGCGGCCTGCAAGCCGCGACGTGGAGCAGCGTGGGGGCATTCATTTGCCGCCGGGCCGCCCCAAGGCTAGGCGCCCCCGGCAAAAGAGCCCCCCTCGGGGGGCAGCAAGCCGCTAAGCGGCGCAGCGTGGGGGCATTTATTCTGTATTATCAACCCACACTGCAATCCGACGACACCATGGCCATACCGCGCTTCTATTGTCCTGCCGACCTCGTTTCAAACACCACCATCGCGCTGCCGGGCGACACGGCGCACCATGCCGTGCGCGTGCTGCGGCTGAAGGATGGTGCGGGCATCGTACTGTTTGACGGCCATGGCGGCCAGTACCCTGCGACCCTTTCCATTGCCGGCAAGCAGGCCTTTGCACAGCTGGGCCAACACCAGCCTGCCGAGGCCGAACTGGCTGGCCACATCACTTTGGTGCAAGGGCTGGCTTCGGGCGAAAAAATGGACTGGATTGTTGAAAAGGCCGTGGAGCTAGGCGCCGCGCGCATCATCCCGATAGCGGCTCAGCGCAGCGTGTTGCAGCTCAGTGGCGAGCGGCTGCACAAGCGTATGGACCACTGGCGCCGCATCGTGCGGTCGGCCAGCGAGCAATGCGGACGCAATCGTCTGCTCACCATGGAAGAGCCCCGGCCCCTGCGCCAATATCTGCTAGACATGGAAACAGCGCCATCCACCGTCCTTTTCTGCCATCCCGGCGCCAGTCAGACGCTGGCTGAAGCTTTGGGTGCCTTGGGAAGCAGCCCGCTGGGTGGCAGCAAGACTGACATATCGCCGAATGGCCAAGCGGAGCGTATCAGCCTGCTGGTGGGTCCGGAAGGCGGCTGGTCGGACGAAGAGCAAGCGCTGATGGGGCGGCATGGCTTGACGCCGGTCACTTTTGGCCAGCGCGTCCTGCGCACCGAGACCGCCGGCCTGGCCCTGATCGCTGCGGTCAGCGCATTGCGCGGCTGGCAGTAGGCGCGGCGTCGATCGACAGCCCGCTGGTCGCAACCTATTCCGTGCCGGAATACGGGGTCGGTTCCACGCCCGGTTCCGGATCGGGGTGCTTGCCCGCATGCACGATGGTGTAGGCGAAACGCCGGTCGTTGTTGCCTGCAAAGTTCACTACGTCAGCGCAGACGGCCTCTATGGCCGCCGCATCTTCCGTCAAGGCGGGGTCGCCCGAATGCAAGTTGTGGAACCAGAGGAACAGGCCATTCTTGTGATCCAGCACGGTATCGCACAGGCAGTCATACAAGGCATCCAGGTTGCCGCCAAAATATTCTGGAAAGTCCACCGCTTTAACCACTGCCCGCAGTACGGCAGACCGGCTTCTGGCACGATCGCAGTCCACCACGTAGGCGGTCATGCCGGCCGCTTGCGCGGTGCTGATCGCTTCGGCCTGGGATTCGGAGGACACGTTGATCAAACCGCCTTTTTGCAATTTCTTCTGCAAAGACTGCGCTTGGCTCATTGGGGCGTCTCCTTGAAAAACGCTTTCACTTCTTCAACACGGCTCATGCTATCAGCCCGTCCGAGACGTACGAGCTCTCGGGTATAGCTGGCCTCGAACAGCAAGTATGAGACCAGGGCGCCTTCACCGCCTGATTTATACCTGGAAGCAGACGATACACCAAGGACGCGAAAAAGGGTACGTGCCGCTCGCGGCATGTCGTGCAAATGCGCAAGCGCAATCTCGTCCAGTGACCGGCTGGGGGTGATCATCAGTGTCTCGACCGGCCGCAAAGACTGGCTTTGTAATGCATTTGGGGGCAGTTGTGCAAGCAGCTCGTTGATGCGTTGCATACGTTCCACATCCATGGACAGACTGTCCAGGAAGATATTGGACAAGGCATGGCCGCCGATCTGCGCCAAAGTGGGATAGCCTGCGTCAGCGGCACGGTTCTCCGGGTGTGTGTCGTCCTTGTATCCGGTGCCGATCACCACGATTTTTTCCGCGCCCAGATGGATGGCCGGACTCATCGGCGCAAGCTGGCGCATCGACCCATCGCCGCACCATAGCGTCTGCCCGCGCACCAGCATTGCCTGGGCAGGAAAAACAAACGGGATCGAGCTGGATGCAAGGACATGGTCGATGCCGATATTGCAGGGCACGGCCTGCCGCAAAGAACGGCGCCACGGCTTGATCGTGCCTTTGGACTGATAGAAGGTCATATGCTCGCCGGTGGTGTAGGCGGTGGCGGTAATCGCCAGGGCGTCCAGCAACCCGTCCGACAGGTTCTGGCGCAGGCGATCGAAGTCCAGTGTCTTGGCCAGCAGCTCGCCCAGCGGCTGATTGTCCAGCAGCGACCGGGGCTGCTGGCTACGCAGCTTGGGCAGCATCCAGCCTATGCCCAGCATGGCGAACCATCTTAAGCCGGTGCGCAACAAGCGCGCCACGTCGGCGTGATACACCATGCCCGTATGAATCTCGCTCCACAAGGCCTGCAGGCGGTCCATGGACTGATGGGGATCATGGGCATGGCAGGCCAGCGCTGTCGCATTGACAGCCCCGGCCGATGACCCGCAGATGATATCGAAGGGGTTGGTGAAGTGTGGGGAACGTTCCGGGTCGAGTATCTGCATGATGCCCGCCAGCACACCGACCTGGTAGGCCGCCCGCGCGCCACCGCCCATCAATATCAGCCCGATGGGTGGCTTGCTTTGCTGCATGGTTCAGCTTGAACGGGGCGTATTCGCGTCCACCACGGTGAGCGCTGTCATGTTCACGATGCGGCGTACCGTCGAGCTTGAAGTAAGGATGTGCACCGGTGCGTTGACGCCCAGCAGGAAAGGCCCCACCGCTACGTTGCCTCCGGCCGCGGTCTTGAGCAGGTTGTAGGCAATGTTGCCCGAATCCACATTCGGACAGATCAGCAGATTGGCTTCACCGTGCAGGCTGGTGCTGGGCAAGATGCGCTGGCGCAATGCCTCGTCGAGCGCGCAGTCGCCATGCATTTCGCCATCGATCTCCAGCCCGGGTTCTTGTTGGCGCACCAGGGCCAGCGCCTGCTGCATCTTGGCGCCGGACGCGGAACTGCCAGAGCCGAAGTTGGATCTCGATAGCAAGGCCACCTTGGGCTCCATGTTGAGCCGACGCATTTCGGCGGCCGCGGCCATGGTGATCTCGGCGATCTGTTCCGCATCCGGATTGTCGTTGATATGGGTGTCGGCTAGCGCAATGCTGCGCTCGGCCAGCAGCAGGATGTTCATGGCGGCGTAGGTCTTGGCGCCCGGCGCCTTGCCGATGACTTCATCAACGAAACGCAGATGGTCGGCATAAGCGCCGACCGTGCCGCATATCATGCCGTCGGCATCGCCCAGGTGCACCATCATGGCGCCGATCAGGGTCAGGCGCCGGCGCATTTCCACCCGCGCCATTTCCTTGGTGATGCCGCGCCGGCACATCAAGTCCCAATAGGTGGTCCAGTACTGATGAAAGCGTTCATCGAATTCCGGATTGGTGACCTCGACGTCCTGGCCCAGGCGCAACCGCAAGCCGTATTTCTTGATGCGGTCAGCCAGCACCGAAGGACGGCCCACCAGGATGGGACGCGCGAGCTTTTCGTCGACGACGATCTGGACCGCGCGCAATACACGTTCGTCTTCGCCCTCGGTGAAAACGATGCGCGCCTTGCCGCCGTCGCGCAGCAGTTTCTTGGCGGTGGAGAATAAAGGCTTCATGAAGGAGCCCGACCGGTAGACGAACTGCTGCAGTTGCCCGGCATAGGCCTCCATATCGGCCATGGGCCGGCTGGCCACACCGTCCTGCATGGCGGCGGCCGCCACGGCCGTACCGATCCGCACGATCAGGCGAGGATCGAATGGCTTGGGGATGAAATATTCGCGACCGAAGGATACGCCGTAGGTACCATAGGCAGCCGCCACGACATCATTCTGCTCTTCCTGCGCCAATTGGCATATGGCTTGCACGGCGGCTTTTTCCATGCCGCGCGTGATGGTGGTCGCGCCCACATCCAGCGCACCGCGGAAGATGTACGGGAAGCACAGCACGTTATTCACCTGGTTCGGGTAGTCCGAGCGGCCCGTGGCCATGACCAC
>JAEWEH010000004.1 GCA_023389535.1 Pseudomonadota bacterium | reverse complement strand
ATGCGGGTCAGGAACATCTTCATTTGTTCCGGTGTGGTGTTTTGCGCCTCGTCGAGAATGACGAAGGCATGATTCAGCGTTCGTCCGCGCATATAGGCCAGGGGGGCGATCTCTATGGTCTGCTTTTCGAAGAGGCGTTGCACGCGTTCGATGCCCATCAGGTCGTAGAGCGCATCGTACAAGGGCCGCAGATAGGGGTCGACCTTCTGCACCAGGTCACCCGGCAGGAAACCCAGGCGTTCGCCGGCCTCTACCGCGGGCCGCGTCAATACCAGCCGTTGAACCGCCTCGCGCTCCAGCGCATCAATGGCGCAGGCTACCGCCAGCCAGGTTTTGCCTGTGCCTGCGGGGCCTATGCCGAAGGTGATGTCGTGCTTGAGAATATGGTTGATATATTCGCGCTGGCGGGGCGTGCGCGGCCGCAGGTCGGATCGCCGGGTGCGCAGGGTAAGCCCCATGCTCAGATCATCCACGGGTGGCAGTTCTGGCAATTCGGGCGCTGCGGGTTCCTTGCGATCGGCCGCTTCGGCCTGCGGCCGGCCCGCGCCCAATTCCACCATGCCCAATTGAATGTCATCGATGGACAAGGCCTTGTGCACCGCGCGCCGGTGGAATAATTCCAGCGCCTTGGCCGCCGCCTTGGCTTGTTCGCCGCTGATGATGACGCGGTTGCCGCGCCGATTGAGCGTCACGCTCCAACCGTCGGCGATCTGGCGCAGGTTTTCGTCCAGGGGTCCGCAGAGGTTGGCCAGATGCGTATTGTCGCCGTCCAGCACGACCTCGACCGATGCTTTGCCGCGTGCGTGGCGCGTCATGCGCTGCCCCCGGGCGAAGATACGCTGGTGACGATTTCGCCTTTCAAGGAATTGGTGAGCGTCTGGGTGATGCGCACGTCGACCATCTGTCCGATCAGGCGTGGCTGGCCGACGAAGTTGACCATGCGATTATTTTCTGTGCGGCCGGACAGTTCGCCCGGGTCGCGGCGCGATGGCTTTTCGACCAGCACGCGCTGCACACTGCCGACCATGGACAGGCTGATGGCGGCGGCTTGCTCATTAATAAGCGCCTGCAGCCGGTGCAGGCGCTCCAGCTTGTCTTCCTTGCTGGTGTCATCCTGCAGGTCGGCGGCAGGGGTGCCGGGCCGGCGCGAATAGACGAAGGAATAGGATTGGTCGAAACCCACGTCGCGTATCAAGGACAAGGTTTTCTGAAAGTCGGCCTCGGTCTCGCCGGGGAAGCCCACGATAAAGTCGGACGATAGCGTCAGCCCGGGTCGCGCCGCGCGCAGGCGACGCACGATGGATTTGAATTCCAGCGTGGTATAGCCGCGCTTCATGGCCGCCAGGATGGGGTCGCTGCCAGCCTGGACCGGCAGATGCAGGAACGGCACCAGTTTGGGCAGGGCGCCATGCGCTTCGATCAAGCGCGTGGTCATTTCCTTGGGGTGCGAAGTGGTATAGCGGATCCGTTCGATGCCGGGGATCTCGTGCACGTATTCCAGCAGCATCGCAAAATCAGCGATTTCAGACCCGGCGCCCATGGCGCCACGATAGGCATTGACGTTCTGGCCCAGCAGCGTGACTTCCTTCACGCCCTGGTCCGCCAGGTCGGCGACTTCCATCAGCACGTCGTCGAAGGGGCGCGACATCTCGGGCCCGCGGGTATAGGGCACCACACAGAAACTGCAATATTTGCTGCAGCCCTCCATGATGGACACGAACGCCGTGGGGCCATCCACCCGGGCGGGCGGCATGGCGTCGAATTTCTCGATTTCCGGGAAGCTGATGTCTACCTGCGAGCGTCCTGAGTCGCGCCGCTTGGCGATGAGATCGGGCAGGCGATGCAGTGTTTGCGGGCCGAAAACCACATCTACATAAGAAGCCCGCTTGACGATGGCTTCGCCTTCCTGGCTGGCGACGCAGCCGCCCACGCCTATGATCAGATCCGGCTTGCTGCGCTTCAGGTGCTGGATGCGCCCGAGATCGGAAAATACCTTTTCCTGCGCTTTCTCGCGTACCGAGCAGGTATTAAAGAGGATGATGTCGGCTTCTTCAGGATCCTGGGTAAGCTCTACACCCTGATCATCGCGCAGCACGTCCGCCATCTTGTCCGAGTCGTACTCGTTCATCTGGCAGCCGAAGGTACGTATGAACAGCTTGCGGGGCGATCCCGCGGGAGAGGTGGAAACGGCGGGCGTGGGGCCGGCGCCTGCCCGTTTGATGGCGGTTTCTTGCATGGCTTGTGCCGTGACGGGTGTTTATCCCGGGGGCAGAAATGAGAAAGTGCTTATTGTACCGTCATACGCACTATTCCTTAGCGTCTCGTTTTTTTATATGTTTCGTTTTGATTATTAGAATATATAATCCATTGGAAGGCATAGGCACATAATTTTTATCTATATATAATCCCCAAGAATCCCATATCGGGACAATGGTCTTTGCGCCGGTGCGCGGCGCCCTAAAAGGAGGAATCATGGAAAAACTAAGCAATTCGGGCCGACGCCGCATGCTCGCGTCGACGGGCGGCATTGTCGCCCTGGCCGGGCTGGGCAGCATGGCGCGCGCGAACGCGGCCAGTGCAGCTCCGGCGGCCGCTGCCGCCCCCGCAGCCGCGTCCGCCGCCAAGCCATTGCCGCCCTACGCCCAATGGAAGGATGCCGATAGCCTTATCGTCCATAGCGCCAACACCATAGAAACCAAGCGCACGGCCTTCGGTTCCGGCGTCATTACACCGACCGATCGCCTGTTCGTGCGTAACAATATCGCTCCGCCATCCGAAGATATCGTCAAGGACCCGGACAGCTGGAAACTGGAAGTCAGCGGCGTGGGCAAGCCGCGCAGTTTTACCGTTGCTGAATTGAAAACCCTGGGCCTGGCGGCTGTCCCCATGGTGCTGCAGTGCTCCGGCAACGGGCGCGCCTGGTTCCCCAGCAAGCCCAGCGGCACGCAATGGACGGTTGGCGCCGCCGGCTGCGTGATTTTCACCGGCGTGCCTGTGCAAGCCGTACTGGACGCGGTAGGTGGCATGGCCGACGGCATGGTTTACATGACCAGCACCGGAGGCGAGGAAATCCCGGCCGGCATTGATCCGAAAACCGTGATGGTCGAACGTTCCGTGCCTGTTTCCGCCATCAAGGATGCGATCCTTGCGTGGGAAATCAACGGCCAACCTCTGCCTCTGGCACATGGCGGTCCGCTGCGGATCATTGTGCCGGGCTACACTGGCGTCAATTCCGTCAAGTACATCAAGCATCTTGCCTTCACCAAGGAACAGTCACCGGCGAAAATTCAGCAAACCGGCTATCGCTTTGCTCCGGTAGGCGGCAAGGGCGATCCCACCCAGGCATCCATCTGGGAAATGCCGCCCAAGTCCTGGATCAACCTGCCTTCGGATCCGAACACGACGGTCAAGGCCGGGCAAGTGCAGATCAGCGGAGTGGCCATGGGTGGCATGTCGGCGGCAACGTCGGTCGAGGTATCGGTGAACGGCGGCAAGGACTGGCAAAAGGCCCAGTTCGTCGGTCCTGATCTGGGCCCCTACGCATGGCGCGAATTCGTACTGTCCGCAAAGCTGGAACCCGCTACCCACCAGCTAGCAAGCCGGTGCACCAACGCCGACGGCAAATCGC
>JAEWEH010000391.1 GCA_023389535.1 Pseudomonadota bacterium | reverse complement strand
CCCGAAGCCGGCCCCCAAGCCATCCATGCCCCGCCCTATGTCTTCGACCGGGAACGCAGCCCGGTTCGCCGCGATCCGCCCCATCTGGGCGCGCACACTGCGGAAGTGTTGCAGGAGCTGCTGGAGCTGGACGCCGAGACGTTGGCAACACTGAAGGCCAAACACATCATCTGACAATGAAGTACTGGAAAATCTGATCAAGGAGACGCACATGACGCAACCTTCCCGCTTGAACCGCCGCAATTTCATGAAACTGTCCGCCCTGTCGGCACTGGGCGCCGCGATGGCGCCGATGCCGTCACTGGCATCCGGTTGGCCCAGCAAGCCTATCCGCATGGTGGTGGCCTTTCCCGTGGGCGGGCCGACCGACACCACGGCGCGCCTGATCGCGCAAAAGCTATCCGAGCGGCTGGACCAATCCATCATCGTCGACAACCGCCCGGGCGCCTCGGGTTCGGTGGGCACGTCGCAATTCATCCGGTCAAAGCCCGATGGCTACACCATTTCCATGTTCGGCATGCCTGCGCTGATCGCGCCCATCGTGCATCGCAATAATCTGTATGACGTACGCAAGGACTTCACCTGCGTATCGACGGTCTACGATCTGCCTTACGCCATTGTGGTCAACCCCCGCGTCCTTCCGGACGTCAACGACCTGCAGCAGCTGATCGCCGCCACTAAAACCCAGGAGATTAATTTTTCCAGCCCCGGCACCGGCAGCATCGCCCACCTGGCGCTGGAACAACTGAAGAAACTGGGTGGATTCGACATGCTGCACATTGCGTACAACGGCAGCGCCCCCGCCATGACCGACCTGATCGGCGGTCAGATCTCGGTGATGGGAGTCGACATGATCGCCGCCATGCCGCAGATCCAGGCCGGCCATATCAAGCCCATCGCCATGCTGTCCGAGAACGGCAAAGCCTTCCTGCCGGACGTCAAGTCCGTCGCCGAGCAAGGCTTCCCGGGCTTCGAGGCCAGCAGTTGGAGCGGCATCATCGCCCCCAACGGCATCCCGCAGGAAGTGTCCGACCGCCTGAACAAAGAACTGCAAATCCTGCTGACCGACCCGGAACTGCAGCAACGCATGATCCAGCTGGGCGCCATCGCCACTTACCAGCCGGCCGCCGACATGAAAACTCGCCTGCTGGCCGAGTATGACCGGTGGGACAAAGTCGCGCACGACATCGACATCTGGAATCTCTGATAGAGCGCAACAGGCATGAGCAACACGGCGACCCATCCGGCTCTGCACGTGCGCCGTCAGGGCGCCGTGCTGATTCTATCGATTAACAATCCCGGCGCCCGCAACGCGCTGTCTTCCGAACTCTATGCCGCCCTCGTCCAGGCGCTGGAGGACGCGGAAGACGATAGCGAAGTCGGCGCGATTGTACTGACCGGCGAAGGCGGCCATTTCTGTTCGGGCGGCGACCTGCGGCAATTGGCCACGCGGCACACCATGACCCCGCTTGAACGGCGGTCCAATCTGGAGCAGCTCAACACCACCGTACGGGCTTTGCGCCGCTGCCCCAAACCCGTGGTCGCGGCGATCGAAGGCGCTGCGGCCGGCGCCGGCGTATCGATCGCCCTGGCCTGCGACATGCTGGTGGCGGCCCGCGACAGCCGGTTCTCGGTGGCCTATGTCAAGATCGGGCTGACTCCCGACGGCGGCGTCACTTCATTGCTTGCGGAATCCCTGTCGCGCAGCGCGATGGCGGAACTGTGCCTGACCGGTGCCGTGGTTTCGGGCGAACGCCTGTATCAGTTGGGCGCCGTCAATCGTAGCGTCGAGCCCGGGCATGCGCTGGAGCAGGCGCTCGAGCTGGCCGATCAGCTTGCCGGCGGCCCGCCGATCGCAATCGCCCATATCAAGCATCTGTGCAACACGGCCAAGCGTAATAGCTTCGACGAACAGATCCAGCTTGAATCAAGATATATGGCGGAAGCCCAGGGCCGGGCGGAAGCGAGGGAAGGGATTGCGGCGTTCCGGGAGAAAAGGAAGGCGGATTACCGCGTACTTCAACCCTAGCCCTCGTAATCGGGCGGGGTCGGCGGAATCGACAAGCCGAACATCCGCCAGTAGACCCAGATATTGAAAATGAAAGCGACTGGCAGCGCGATGACGACGCCCGACAGGATCAGGCGCAGCGCGTCCACAGACGCCGCCGCATCCCATATCGTGATGTCGTCCAGCACCAGGTAGGGAAAGAAGCTGTACCCCAAGCCGCCCAACAACACCAGAAAGATCAGCAGTGTCATGAAGAAAGGCAGCGCGGTGGTGCGATAGCTGCTATTGATCATGCGCTGCAGGCACATTTCTATGGACACGAAGGCCACCAGTAAAAACGCCCACAGGCTGACGACCACAGGCCAATGAGGGCCATCGCTCCATTTCAGGAAGACACCCGCGTTGGAGAAAGCCAGCACCACCGATATGCCCACCGCACCGGCGGCGGACCACCGCACCGAGCGGCGGCCCCAGATCACGGCGCGCGCGCGCAGCTCGCCGGCCACCCGCATGATCAGCCAGGCCGAGCCCAGCAGGCAGTAGGCCGCAATGGCGCAAAGGCCCACGAACAGAGAGAACCAGAAATAGCCCGACTCGCCCTGATAGGACACTACGACCTGGGCCAGCAGGTAGCCGTGGGCGAAGGCCGTAAGCCACGAGCCCAGGCCGAAGCCCAATACCCACCTTCCTTGGGACTCCTGCGGCGCGCGCAACCTGATTTCAAAAGAAACCGATCGCAGGAATACA
>JAEWEH010000355.1 GCA_023389535.1 Pseudomonadota bacterium | reverse complement strand
GGAAATGCCCGAGGCCGGCCAGCCGGCCAGCTTGCAGCAAAGGCGCCAATTGCCGATAGGCTCGCCTGTAGCCGGACGCGGCAAAGCCGGCGTGGTGCAACTGACCGCAGCATCGCAGCCAGATTTGTGGCGGACAGGGGCTGTGCAGATTCTTCAGTGCCTGCACTTGCTCGTCGCGGTCCACAAGCAGGTGCAAGGGGCTGAGTACCGGGTCGAGCAGATCGGCGCAGCGCAAGTCCGCCCCCATCACCAGTATCGGCTTGCGCCAGCCCAACTGACGGCAGCTGTAGGCTTCAGCCAAGGTCAGCACCGCCAGGCCATCGGCCTGGGCCAGGCCTGGCAAGGCCAAAGGCAGTCCGTGCCCATAGGCATCGGCTTTTACGACCGCCCAAATGCGGGGGGGCGTTGTCACGTCCGTCCCGGCATGGGGCCTGCGAACAAGCCGGCGCAGGCATTGCAGGTTGTGAGCGATGGCCCTGGCGTCGATATATGCGCGTGTCACGGCTTGATTTCCTGGCTGCCCGCGGCATCGACGGCGAGTATCAGCCGCAAAAGATTGCGGTCATGCTCGCGCCGGTACTGTATGCCTTGCAAGTAGTGGCGCATCAGTCGCAAGCCATGGCCGCCCACCTTGGCTTCGTCCAGCGAGCTCGCCAAGTCGGGCGATACGCTAAGTGTGGGATCGAATGCGACCCCGTCGTCAACGATATCGATCGCCAGCACCCCCGGCCCTTGCAGCGCCGCCAAGTCGATGGCGCCCGCCTCGGCGCGGCCCGGGAAGCCGTACATCAGGATATTGCTCAGGGCTTCGTCCATGCACAGGCTGAGCCTGAAGGCGGACGCCTGGGACCATCCTTGTTGCGCCGCTACGTCCTTCAGCCAGGCAAGCGCCCTGGCTACGGTGTCCGGGCCGGAAGTAAGAGACAAAGAAGCGACGGTTTGCATGCTTGAGCCGGGTGGGGTCAGTGGTCGAAATGTAATCGAATATAAGACTGGTCGCCGCGCTGGCCGCTGGTCAGGCGGTCGGCCAGGCGTTTCAACAGGACATGCGACACGCCCGATAGGGCATGTTCGAGCGCGGCCTGGAAGCTTTCGTCGTCCATATCCAGCAAGTCGGCCTGTGCGGCAGCCTGCTCCGCGTTCAGCACCAGCGGCGGCCCGTCGTACAAGAGCTCGATGTCCAGATTGAATTCATCAAAGCTGCCGCGTATCCCACGCAAGCGACGGCCGCCGGCCGCCTGTATGGCTTCAGCGGCTTCCAGGCCGGCCTGGGCGGCGCGCCGCACGGCATCGCGCCGCGCGCTCCAGCTGGCGCCTTGCGTTTCGATGAAGTCGACGACGCGCTGGCCCAGTCCGGCGGGCGATGCATCGTCTTCAAAATGCTGCCGCGCGTGTTGCGAGCTGCCCAAGCGAAAAATCAGGTTGAGCGATATGGCGGAAAGACCCGCCACGATGATGCCATTCTTGGCCAGGAAACGGATGGATTCCGGTGCCAGGGCGGATAGGTCGGGCATGAAGATGACGCCCATGCCCAGCACAAAGGACAGCCCGACCATGAAGATGCCGCGGGAATCCAGCGCGCGCGTGGCAATCAGTTCAATGCCCGAAACGATCAGGTAGGCCGCTGCGTAGACTTCAATAGCGCCGATCACGGCTGTCGGGATCAGCGTCAGGGCCAGCGATACGGTGGGCAGGAAGGCGACGATGGCCAATATGACCGCGGTTGCCAGACCTATCCAGCGTGAGGTGGAGCGGCTGATATGGGTCAAGGCAATGTTGGCCGACGATATCGCGCTGGGGTAAGCCCCCAGGAATGCGGACAGGACATTGCCCAGGCCATTGGCGCGTATCCCGCCGCTGACCATGCGCATATTCGGCCTGCGCCAGTCGGCGTCGTTCATCTTGTGCAGCAGGACGACACTGCCGAAAGTATCGAGCTGCGTCATCAAGGCCAATACTGCGACCGCCGCGATGATGCCGGGGTCAATGCCGAACCGCGGCGCCGGGGGGTTGGGCAGGCCGAACATGGGGGCGCCGGCCAGTTCATGCCAGCCGTGCAGCTTCCCCAGGAAGGCTGCAAGCGCGACCCCGGTGGCCAGGCCGGCCATTAATGCAAATAGCTTGGCGCGCCGGTTGCCCCAGACTGACAGGGCTACGATGACCATCAGGGTGATGGCGCCGATCAATATATCGGTCTTGTCGGGCGCTTTGCCATCGGACAGCCCGGTAACGTGGTCCAGCGCCGGCGCGATCAGTGAAAGGCCGGCGACGCAGACCACCACGCCCGCTACGGTGGGGGGCAATAGCGGACGCAATCGCGGGACGACAAAGCTTGCGCCCATGGCGACGGCGCCATTGACCAGCCCCACAATCACCAGTCCGCCCAAGCCGTATTCGGCGGCGACCATGCCGGACAGAATGACAAGCAACGGGTCGGGGATATGCACCAGCTGCAATCCGGATCCCAGCCATCCCCCCCAGGACTGCAGGAAAGTGGACAGGGCCAGGCCCAGCACCGTGGCCGATATCATGGCGCGCGTGGTGTCGGAATCCAGGCCGCCGATCTTTGCCGAGGCCAGCACATACGCGATCAGCGCCAGCGCCGTGGCGGCATGCTGCATCGCCAGCCCCGCCAGGGCGACGCCCGGCGGCCTTTCGTTCCCCGCATACATCAGTTCAGGCGGGCGCTTGAACCCGGGCCCTGCCGGCAAGTGGATACCCCGGAATATCGCCATGGTGTTGTTCCTTACGGCTTGCTGGGTGAGTCGCGTGTATTATATGGTTACCTGGTATCGGCGGCCGCGCCGCTGGCGGTAAAATCCGCATTCTTCAATACAACGGTAGTTCCCCATGAGCCTATCAAGCGAAAAAATCGGCGAAATCCTGGTGGTTTCCACCGCAGGCCAGATCAATAGCGCCAATGCCGCACAGGTCGAGTCGCAGTTGCTGGCGCATATCGAGCAGGGCGAACGCCTGTGCGTGCTGGACCTCAGCCAGCTTGACTATATATCCAGCGCGGGCTTGCGCGTGGTGCTGATGCTGGCCAAGCGCTTGAAGCAGGATGCTGGCCAATTGGTGCTATGCAGCCTGCAACCGCATGTCAGGGAAGTGTTCGACATCAGTGGCTTCCTCGCCATCCTGACAGTGGTCGATAGCCGCAGTACCGCGCTGGCTTCGCTGGGCGCCTAGGGCACGTTAACAGGCCTTATCGCCGGGCCGCGCCCAGCCGCTGGCGCAAGCCGTCCAGCGCCTGGTACAGGTCCGCGTAAGCCTGCTCGCGCTGGTTGTCCAGTCGCTGCGCCTCTTCCAGGCTGATTTCCGTGAAGCTCAACGTATCCCCGGGCATGGATTGGGCGATGGCGGGCAGGTCGACCGTCGCGACATGCGCGATCTTTGCGTAGCCGCCGGTGGTTTGGCGGTCGGCCATTAGGACAATGGGATTGCCGTCCGGCGGCACTTGAACGC
>JAEWEH010000327.1 GCA_023389535.1 Pseudomonadota bacterium | reverse complement strand
TTCTGGCGCATATCGGTTCCATGCGTGAAGCCGGATGCAAGGTGGAGCAGCTGGCATTGGGCGATGAGTGCCGGCATGGGTGCTTCGTGCCCCCGACCTTGATCGAAATCGACCATGTGGGCGCCTTGAAGAAAGAAGTATTCGGCCCGGTACTGCATGTCATACGCTACCAACGTGACCAACTGGACGCCTTGATCGACGCGGTCAATGCGACGGGCTATGGCCTGACCTTCGGCGTGCATACGCGCCTGGACGAAACCGTAGCCCGCGTGTCCGAGCGCATCCGTGCTGGCAACGTCTATGTAAATCGCAATATTGTGGGCGCCGTGGTGGGCGTGCAGCCCTTTGGCGGCGAAAACCTGTCCGGCACGGGCCCGAAGGCGGGTGGGCCCTTGTATCTCTTGCGGCTGCTTTCCATGCGGCCATCGGGCTTGCCATCGTGGTGCGACATGAGCCGCCCGGGCGTAGCCATGCTGACGCTGCCTGGGCCCACTGGCGAAAGCAACACTTATCATGTCAGGCCACGCGGTACCGTGCTGTGCATCGCCGCCTCCCCGGCCGGCACGCACGCGCAGGCCGCAGCCTGCGCAGCGACGGGCAATCACATGCTGCTGCTGGACAACGAGGCCGGCCGGGCTTTCCTCGGGGCCATCCGCAAACAAGGAGGCGCGGTACCGGAATTAGTCGCGGACGACGTCATCGAACAGGGCGACTATCAAGCCGTACTGTTCGAAGGCGATGGGGATGCCTTGCTGGCGCTGAATCGCAGGGTAGCCCAGCGCCCGGGGGCGATTGTGTCGGTCCAGGGCCTGGACAGCCTGGAACTTGCGTCGGGGGCATCGTACCGGCTGGAACGCCTGCTGCGCGAAGCGGCTGTCAGCGTCAACACTGCTGCGGCGGGGGGCAACGCGAGCCTGATGATGGTGGGTTAAGCCAGAATCCCAGGCGCAAGTGCGCCCGCCCTTTTCATGGGGCGGGCGCTTTTCTTTAGGGTTACGACCAATTACCCCCTATTTGTTCTTCTGGTGTAATTTCCGATGCTGCCTGCGGTAAGGGGTAATCGCATTCATCGACACCACGGAGACAAGCTATGCAATCCACTACATCCTACAAGCTTCTGGCTGCTGTAGCCGCCGTCGCGGCGGGCCTCGCCCTGGCGCCTGCCCAGGCAGCGGAAACCGTGGTCAAGCTCGGTTTCGCCGCACCACTGACAGGCCCGCAGTCGCATTATGGCGAGGACATGAAAAATGGCCTGGAATTGGCTCTGGAGGAAGCGAACGCCCAGAAGATCCAGTTGGATGGCAAGACGGCCAAATTCGAATTGGTCACGCGTGACGACCAGGCGGATCCCCGCACTGCGGTACAGGTTGCTCAGCAAATTGCCGATGAAGACGTGAAGGGCATATTGGGCCACTTCAACTCCGGCACCACCATTCCCGCTTCGCGTATCTACAACGATGCCGGTTTGCCCCAGATCGCCATGGCGACCTCGCCGGAATATACGCGGCAGGGTTACGACACGACTTTCCGCATGATGACCAGCGATACACAGCAAGGCGCGGCCGCGGGCGAATTCATCGTCAAGGACCTGGGCGCAAAGAACGTAGCCTTGATCGACGATCGCACCGCCTATGGCCAGGGCTTGGCGGACGAAGTCGCAAAGGCGGTCGAGGCCAATGGCGGCAAGATCATCACGCGCGAATACACGACCGACAAAGCCAATGATTTCACCTCCATCCTGACCAACATCAAATCCAAGCAGCCGGACGCCATATTCTTTGGTGGCCTGGACGCGCAATCGGGGCCGATGCGCAGGCAGATGGCCACGCTGGGCATCAAGGCGCCGATGGTTTCGGGCGAAATGACGCGCAGCGACACCTTCCTGAAGCTGGCCGGCGATACCGCCAACGGCACCTATGCCTCGTTGGCGGGTGTGCCTTTGAAGCAGATGGCGGCAGGTGAAAAATTCGAAGCGGCCTACAAGGCGCGTTTCAACAAAGACCCCGGCGTCTACGCGCCTTACGCCTACGATGGCGCATGGAATATGATCACGGCCATGAAAGAAGCCGGCTCGGCCGAGCCCAAGGCCTACCTGCCCAAGCTGGCGGCTCTGCAGCGCACCGGCGCCACCAGCCAGAATATTGCCTATGACCAGCATGGCGACCTGAAGGAAATATCGGTCACCATTTACGAGGTCAAGAACGGCAAATGGGAAATGGTCAAGACCATGGTCAGCAAGGCCAACTGATTCGCGTTTGTCCCAGCCACTCCCCTATCGTTCGGGCCGGCAGCCGCCGGCCCACGCTTCGAGCCGCCAAGCATGGATATCTTGTTTCAGCAGTTGATCAATGGCATTACCGTAGGCAGCGTCTATGCCTTGGTGGCCTTAGGCTACACCATGGTGTATGGCATCATAGGCCTGATCAATTTCGCGCATGGCGACGTGGTCATGGTGGGCGCCATGGCCGCGACCAGCCTCGTCCTGGCCCTGGTGGCAGGGGATCCCGCCGGGGTTTCGGCATGGCTGGCGGTGGGTGCTGCGCTGCTACTGGCCATACCCATCTGCATGGCCCTGGGCTGGGCGGCGGAGCGCCTGGCCTATCGCCCACTGCGGCGCGCACCGCGGCTGGCGGCCCTGATCACCGCCATCGGCGTGTCCATCATCATCCAGAATGCCGCCATGATGGGCTGGGGCCGCAATTACCTCAGCTTTCCGCACATCATCGAGCCCATGGTCTTCCAGCTAGGGGGCGCACGCATCAGCCTGCTGCAGATTTTGATCATCCTGTCCGCCGTCGGCATCATGGCGGGATTGCTGGCGGTCGTGCACCGTACTCGGCTGGGGACGGCCATGCGCGCCACCGCGCAGAATCGCGAGGTCGCCGGCTTGATGGGGGTGAACATCAATACC
>JAEWEH010000009.1 GCA_023389535.1 Pseudomonadota bacterium | reverse complement strand
AAGATCTGCACCAGCAATGGGGTATTGCGTATGGCTTCCACGTACATGCCACACAGCCTGCGCAGCCATCCCTTCTTGCCGCGCTTGCCGATGGCGCAGAAAGTGCCCACGACAAAGCCGCAGGCCGTTGCGACCAGGGTCAGCTCCATCGTCAGCAGCATGCCGTTCAAGACCATGTCCCAACGGTCAAAGACAACGGAGAAGTCCAGCCCCGTCATGCCGATGCCCCACTGTCCCGCCCGGACTGGCCCGTGTAGCGGTCATAGACAGTGAACAAGGCCTGGTTGCCGTGGCTTCCTTCGCCGTGCGCACGCGCGTCCAGGTATTGGCTGGTCACCAAAGCAGTTGCCGGCAGGGGCACCGACAGATCGAAGGCGAGCTCTTGAACGAGCTTAAGGTCTTTCAGCATCAGATCGATGCGAAAACCCGCCGCCGTGTCGCGCTGTATCATCGCCGGCCCCAGCTTGTCCAGCATCCACGACGCCGCGGAACCGCCCAGCAATACTTGGCGCAACAGCTGCAGATCGACGCCGGCCGCACGCGCCAGGGCCAAGGCCTCGGAAATGGCCTGGATATTGATGCCGCAGATCAGTTGATTGCACAGTTTCAGCGTTTGCCCCGCCCCGCTCGCCCCCACATGGGTGATCGTGCTTCCCATGGCAGACAACACCGGCAAGGCCGACTGGTAGGCAGGCGCTTCACCGCCGACCATGATGGTCAGCTTGCCGTCGCGCGCGCCGACGGGCCCGCCCGACACCGGCGCATCCAGAAAGGCCAGCCCGCCGGCTGCCAGTTCAGCCCCCAACCTGCGCGCCGCCACGGGAGAAATGGTGCTCATGTCGATGATCAGGCGCTGCGCGGGCGGATGCCGCTGCAAGCCGCCATCGCCTTGCACGACGGATTCGACATCCGGTGTGTTCGGCAACATCAGCACGACGGCGTCGGACTGTTCGCCCACCTGCGCCACGCTGCCGGCCGCACGGGCGCCGGCCGCCACGGCGGCTTGCACCGCGCCGGGTGCCAGATCGTGAACGATAAGCTCGAAGCCCGCCTTGATCAGGTTGGCGGCCATATGCTGGCCCATCGTGCCCAAACCAATGAAACCTATTGTTCTTATCATCTCGGACTTGCCTCCCTCTTGGCGCGCTGTCTGATTGGCTTGACTGCATGAGCCAACCGTCCAGCACGCTTGGACTCGCGTTTGCGAGCGCCTCCAGCCCTATTTCAGGGCCGTCTTGAATGTCGCCTGGTAGCGCCTTTCATCGCCGATGTGAAAATGGATTCTTAATTGCTCGTCGGCGCCTTGTTCGTCTCTTTCAGCCAGCGCGCGAAAAATCTTGCGATGGTCTTCGATGATTTCCGCCTTCAGGCCGGGGTCCGCTTCGACGACACCGCGCCGTTCCTTATGCAACCGTACAAACAGCGGACGCATCGCCTGGTACATGCTGATCAGCGTATCGGACTTGCTGGCGCGGACGATGGCCGAATGAAATTCAAAGTCAGCCATGCCGCCCTCTTCCGGCGAGTCGATGGTGTTCTTGATGAGCTGCAGCGCGGCGCTGATTTCTTCGAGATCCTGAGGCGTGATGCGCTGGCATGCCAGCCGTATCGCCTGGCATTCGATGGCGACACGCGCCTGCATGATGTCTTCGATGACCGCGCCGTCCTGCGCCAGCGTGAAGGCGAAGATATCGCCCAGGACAGAAGCGTCAGGTTTTTTGACGAAAGTGCCCACGCGTTCGCGGATGTCGACCACGCCTATCATGGCCAGCGCCCGCAGGGCTTCGCGCACCACGGGCCGGCTGACCTGCAGATGGTCGGCCAGCTCCCGTTCCGGAAGCAGCAGGTCGCCTGGGCGCAAAGCGCCGCCCAAAAGCTTTTCCCTTAGAAAAAGAAAAACCTTGTCGTAGCCCTGCGTCGCCTCTTCTTGCGTGCGAACGATTCGAGTCATGCTGGTCATGTCTGTGGTTTTACCACAGGCCTGTCCAGCTGAAATATCGTGGAAAACCCGGCTTGCACATGGCATCGGCGAACAAATTCATGGGGGCGCGGAACCGGCCGGTTGCGTGGCAACGCGGCCGGAGAAAAGATGTGTCGTCTACATTCTGACGAAGAATATCGCCGTGACGGCAAAGCCGACGGCAACGACGAAGCCGCGCATTAGTCCGATCGGCAGTTGCTGCCCGATCCGCGCGCCCGCCCAGCCTCCGGCAGCAGAGGCCGCCATCATAGTCAAGGCGGCTGGCCAATGCACGAAGCCGGCCATCACGTATACAACGATGGCCAACACCGTCAGTGCGACCGACGCAAGGTTTTTCGCGCCGTTCATGCCCCGCAAATCCTTGTGACCGAAAGCCGACAACAGAGCAAGAATGATTATTCCCACCCCACCGTTGAAGTAACCCCGTACACCGACACGCCAAGCAATCCCGCCCGAGCAGCGAAATCCGGCCCCGTGACGCCGCGCCGCTGCATGAACTGGCTGATGCGCGGCCCCTGCCACAACGCCAGTGTCGCGAACAGCATCAGCCACGGAACCGCTTTCGCGAACAGAACGTCACCAGTCAATACCAGCAAGGCGGCCCCTAGCGCGCCGCCCAAGGTGGCGACCAAAAAAATTCCGGCCACCCCCAAGCCACCCGGCTTTACCACATCGTGTCGCTGAACCCATGCTCCCAGGATGTAACCCGGCAACAAGGCGGTCGTGCCGGTGGCATTAGCGGCGCTGGGAGGCAGCCCCGCGAGCAGCAGGGCCGGAAAAGTCAGAAAACTACCTCCCCCCGCTACCGCATTCAGCATGCCTCCACCGAACGCGGCCAGCATCAGCCACAC
>JAEWEH010000063.1 GCA_023389535.1 Pseudomonadota bacterium | reverse complement strand
CGATAGGTCCTCCGAAACTTTTCTGGTGGCCCGACGTCTGAAGCCCTAAGGTTTTCTCAAACATGATTCCTTCTATCGGGGTAGAATGAATCCATTGACATACTTGTATTGCTGCCGTGTCCGCGGGGGTTCTGCAAGGCGAAGTTACAAGTAGGAGGTTGGCTTTGAACAACTCTTTTTCCAAGGTTGCCATCTGGATGGTGATCGCGCTGGTCCTGTTTACTGTATTCAAGCAGTTCGACGGTCGCGCACCCACCACCGATACGGTGACCTATACCCAATTCATGAATGATGCGCAGGCCGGCCGCATCACCAAGGTGGACATCCAGGGCGATACCTTGTATGTCACCCCCGATGCCGGTCGCCCCTACAGCCTGACTTCCCCCGGCGACTTGTGGATGGTCCCCGAACTCGTCAAGTCCGGCGTGCAGGTGTCCGGCAAGGCCCGCGAAGAACCTTCCTTCCTCACCAGCCTGTTCATTTCATGGTTCCCCATGCTCCTCCTGATCGGGGTGTGGATATTCTTCATGCGGCAAATGCAGGGTGGCGGCAAGGGCGGGGCGTTCAGCTTCGGCAAGTCGCGCGCCCGCATGCTGGACGAAAACACCAATCACATCACCTTTGCCGATGTCGCCGGATGCGACGAGGCCAAGGAAGACGTGCAGGAACTGGTCGACTTCCTGCGCGACCCGACCAAGTTCCAGCGCCTGGGCGGGCGCATCCCGCGCGGCGTGCTGATGGTTGGTTCGCCCGGCACGGGTAAGACCCTGCTGGCCAAAGCCATAGCCGGCGAAGCCAAGGTGCCGTTCTTCAGCATCTCGGGTTCTGACTTCGTCGAGATGTTCGTCGGTGTCGGCGCCGCCCGCGTGCGCGACATGTTCGAAAACGCCAAGAAGCAGGCGCCTTGCATCATCTTCATCGATGAAATCGACGCGGTCGGTCGCCAGCGTGGCGCCGGCCTGGGCGGCGGCAACGACGAACGCGAACAAACCCTGAACCAGTTGCTGGTCGAGATGGACGGCTTCGAAACCGGGCAAGGCGTGCTGGTCATCGCCGCCACCAACCGTCCCGACGTACTGGATCCCGCTTTGCTGCGTCCCGGCCGCTTCGACCGCCAAGTGGTCGTCTCGCTGCCCGATATCCGTGGCCGCGAGCAGATCCTGAAGGTCCACATGCGCAAGGTGCCTTTGGCCACCAACGTTGACGCGCTGGTATTGGCGCGCGGCACGCCGGGTTTTTCCGGCGCCGACCTGGCCAACCTCGTGAACGAGGCCGCATTGTTTGCCGCACGTCGCAATGGCCGCACGGTGGACATGACCGACTTCGAAAAGGCCAAGGACAAGATCATCATGGGCGCCGAGCGCCGCTCGCTGATCATGCCCGAAGAAGAGCGCCGCAACACGGCCTATCACGAATCCGGTCACGCACTGGTGGCGCGCATGTTGCCCAAGACGGACCCGGTCCACAAGGTCACCATCATTCCGCGCGGCCGCGCGCTGGGCGTGACCATGCAATTGCCGGAAGGCGACCGCTACAGCATGGACAAGGAAAGGCTGCTCAACACCATTGCGGTGCTGTTCGGCGGCCGCATCGCCGAAGAAGTCTTCATGAATCAAATGACGACCGGCGCCTCGAACGACTTCGAACGCGCTACGGCGATTGCACGCGATATCGTCACACGCTATGGCATGACGGACTCCCTGGGCCCCGTGGTCTATGCCGAAAATGAAGGCGAGGTCTTCCTTGGCCGCAGCGTGACGAAGACCACGCACGTTTCCGAAGCCACCATGCAAAAGGTGGACCACGAAATTCGCGCCATCATCGACGAGCAGTACACCGTCGCACGCCGCATCATCGAAAACAACCGCGACAAGATGGAAGCCATGGCAGCTGCGCTGCTGGAATGGGAAACCATCGACGCCGACCAGATCCAGGACATCATGGAAGGCCGTCCCCCCCGCGCTCCGCAGTCCTTGTCCACCAACAACGATACGTCGGACACCACGCCTCCGGCCGGTCTCTCTTCCGCCGGTGGCAATGCGGCGGCCACGCCGGTGTAGGATGCGCGCAACACGTTGATGAACTCAACCTTGCTTTGTGGGCGCTTCGAGCTAAGTCTCGAGCGCCCATTAATAATGGGCATCGTGAATGTCACGCCCGATTCCTTTTCCGATGGCGCCGCCCATTTCCGGGCGGATGAAGCCATAGCGCACGCCCGGGCCCTGATGGCCGAAGGCGCCGACATCCTGGACATCGGCGGTGAATCCACGCGCCCCGGGGCCGATCCCGTATCATCCGAACAGGAACTCGCGCGCATCCTGCCTGTGCTCGAAGCCTTGCGCGATGCCGGCATACCGCTGTCCGTGGACACGTTCAAGCCCGAGGTCATGCGCCGTGCGCTGGATGCCGGCGCCGACATGATCAATGACATCTATGGGTTCCGGCGCCCGGGCGCCATCGAAGCCGTGGCGCAGTCCCGATGCGGGCTGTGTGTCATGCATATGCAAGGCGAGCCCAAGACCATGCAGGCATCGCCGCACTATGAAGACATCGTCGACGAAGTGGGCGTGTTTCTGCAGCAGCGTATCGCGGCGCTGGTTGCGGCCGGGGTGGCAAGGCAGCGCATCGTGCTGGATCCCGGTTTTGGTTTCGGCAAGACGGCCGAACAGAATTATCTTTTATTGCGGCGGCTGGCCGACATCGACAGCCAGGGCTACCCCTGGCTGATCGGCCTTTCACGCAAATCCATGATAGGGCATGTAACGGGCGGGGCGCCCGCTGAACGCATGCCCGGCAGCATAGCAGCCGCTCTTGCCTGCGTGCTGCGGGGGGCCCGCATCGTGCGTGTGCACGATGTTGCGGCCACTGTAAGCGCGGTAAAAGTGTGGTGCACGATAGAACACGGAGATCATTTATGAGCGAGCGCAAATATTTCGGCACCGATGGGGTGCGTGGCGAAGTGGGCGGGCCCACGATCAACGCCGAATTCGCTTTACGCCTGGGCTATGCCGCCGGGCGGGTGCTGTCCCGCAAGCAGCCCGGCCGCGGGCGACCCGCCGTGCTGATCGGCAAAGACACCCGAATTTCAGGCTACATGCTGGAGTCGGCCCTGGAAGCGGGCTTGTCCGCCGCCGGCATCGACGTGCTGCTGGCCGGCCCCGTGCCGACCCCGGCCGTCGCCTATCTGACGCGGGCCTTGCGGCTGGTGGCGGGTATCGTCATCAGTGCTTCCCATAATCCTTATCAAGACAACGGCATCAAGTTTTTTTCCGCACAGGGGATGAAGCTGCCGGACGAGACAGAGGCCGAAATCGAAGCCGCGATCGACGAGCCTTTAGGTTGTGTCGGCTCCGAGGCGCTGGGCAGGGCGCGCCGCATCGACGATGCCGCAGGCCGCTACATTGAATTTTGCAAAAGCACCTTTCCCAACGAACTGGACCTGTCCGGCATGAAGATCGTGGTGGACGCGGCGCATGGCGCGGCCTACCACATCGCCCCCCACGTTTTCCGGGAATTGGGCGCCGAGGTGCACGCCATAGGTTGCCAGCCGGACGGATTCAATATCAATGAAGACGTGGGCGCCATGCATCCCGAGACTCTGGTGGCCGAGGTTCAGGCGCGCGGTGCGGACTTGGGCATAGCGCTGGACGGGGATGCCGATCGCCTGCAGATGGTCGACGGCACGGGCCGCCTGTACAACGGCGACGAATTGCTCTATGCCATTGTGCGCGATCGCATGGAGCAGCAGCCCGTGCAGGGCGTGGTGGGCACGCTCATGACCAACTTCGGCTTCGAGAAGCAAATGCGGGCGCTGGGCATCGGGTTCGAACGCGCTAAAGTGGGCGACCGCTATGTGCTCGAAGGCATGCTCAACCGCGGCTGGCTGTATGGCGGCGAAAGCTCGGGCCACTTGATCTGCCTGGATTGCCACACCACGGGCGATGGCATCATCGCCGCTTTGCAGGTACTGACGGCCTTGCGCCGCAGTGGGCAGAATCTGCAGGAGCTGGTGTCGGAACTGAAAATGTACCCGCAGAAAATGGTCAACGTGCCATTGGCGCCCGGGCTGCGCTGGCAAGAGCATGCGGGGCTGGATGCGGCCCGCAAGAAGGTCGAGCAGGAACTGAACGGCCGCGGGCGCGTGCTGATACGTGCCTCGGGGACCGAGCCCAAGCTGCGGCTCATGGTCGAGGCCGAAGACGAAACCCTGGCCGATGAAGGGGTAAGGCAATTACTTGCGGTAAATCTGGCAAAAGGGTAATGTGAGCGTCAGAAACCTGAAACATTCGCTACGCATAATGCGGAATGTTTACGGAGCGACGCATGCTAGAACTGACACGCATACAGCCTGAAGAAGTATCCCTTGGAAGTTCATGGTCCCGTTCATCTCCGGACGGGCTCGCACTAGGACTGGCGCGTACCAACGAAGAACTCGAAGCGGTACAGCGCCTGCGCTATCAAGTGTTCACCGAAGAAATGAATGCCATCTTCCCCGATGCGGTGGATGGCGTGGATGCCGACCGCTACGATCCCTGGTGCGAACATCTGATGGTCAAGGAAGTGAACTCCGGCAGGGTCGTCGGCACTTACCGTTTGCTGACTCCGGCCAATGCCAGAAAGGCTGGCGGCTATTACTCGGAATCCGAATTCGACCTGGCAGGCTTGGGTTCCATCAAGCATGAACTCGTGGAAGTGGGGCGTTCCTGCACGCATGCGGACCACCGCAATGGTTCCGTCATCATGCTGCTTTGGTCGGGCATTGCCGGCCTGGTGCATGCATCCGGCTTTCGGTATGTGCTGGGCTGCGCCAGCGTCAGCCTGCGCGACGACGGCGTGACTGCCGCCGAGGTATGGCGTTCGGCCAGCAAGGCCATGGCGATAAACCATGAATTGCCGCGTGTGGTGCCTCACCATCGTTATCCCGTCGAGCGCCTGGACAGCGTGCTGCCCGCGCGCGTCCCGCCGCTGATCAAGGGTTATCTGAAACTGGGCGCCACTATTTGCGGCGAGCCCGCCTGGGACCCGGATTTCAATACGGCGGACTTCCCCGTGCTGCTTGATATCAATCGCATGGACATGCGCTATCGCCGGCACTTCGGCATAGCATAGATAATAAAAGGCGGCGGGCGCGCCATGCCGCTGTACGCGGCGCGCAGATTACGTCTCGATCAGTTCCAGTTCAAAGCCCGCACGGTGCCATTCCTTTTTCTCCGAACGCAGGGAATACTCCGATAGCGGATGGCTGGCCAGCCATGATTCCTTTACATGCAGCTGTATGGCCTTGCCATCCACGCTTAGTGATATCGGCAGATCGGGATGATCTTCACGGCGTCGGCACAGCAAGACGGCAAGCCGCAGGCACAGCAGTGTGAGCCAGCGGTTGCGCGTCGGCTCGCGGACCGGCAGTTTGCTGACTTTGCCGTGATGCCCCAGCGCCAATTGGGCCAGCAAAGCCTGGTCATCGTTCGAAAATCCGGGCATATCGGCATGCTCAAGGATGTAGGCGCTGTGCTTGTGATAATCGGCATGGGCGATGCTCAGACCCACTTCATGCAAGTCGGCTGACCATTCCAGGGCCTTGGCCAATTCCTGCGTTTCCTGGCTTGCTTCCAGCTTCAGTTGCGAAAACAGCTTGAGCGCGATCGTCCGGACGCGTTGCGCTTGCCGCATGTCGACGTGGTAGCGCTTGAGGAATTGCCGTACAGTTTCGTCGCGCTTGTCATGGTCGGAATCGCGGCCGAGCAGGTCGTATAGCACCCCAACGCGCAAGGCGCCTTCGCCGGGCGCCATGGCCTTGATCTTCAATTCGCGGAAAGCCGCCATCATGATGGCCAGGCCGCCGGCCAGCACCAGCGAGCGGTCATACTTCAGCCCGGGCAATTCGCTCATGATGACCCGGCCATCACGAACAAGCTTCGCCTTCAGCTTTTCCATGCCGTCCAGCGTAATGCCTTTCTTCGACATGCCGCCTTCCTGCAGGACCGCGAGCAAGCCCTTGGCGGTGCCCGACGAGCCATAAGCCTCTTGCCATCCGGTCTTGCGATATTGTTTCGAGATCCCTTCCAGCTCGCGTTGCGCGGCCAGCTGGGCTTCCTGCATGCGCGCCTCGGTGATGCGGCCATCGGGGAAAAAACGCCGGGTATAGCTGACACAACCCATGTAGAGCGAAGACAGATGCAGCGGCTGGAAGCCCCGGCCTATGATGACTTCGGTGGAGCCCCCGCCGATGTCTATCATCAAGCGCCGGTTGTCGGATGGGGGCAGTTCGTTCGTGATGCCCGAAAATATAAGACGCGCTTCCTCTTGGCCGGCAATCACCTCGATGGGAAAGCCCAGCGCGGCTTCGGCGCGTGGCAGGATATCGGCTACATTGCGCGCAATCCGGAACGTGTTGGTCGCCACCGCGCGCACACGATTGGGGTGGAAGCCCGCCAACCGCTCTCCGAAGCGTTCGAGCACGGTAATAGCGCGCTGAATGGCTTCCTCGTCAATGATCTTGTCATCGCTCAGGCCCGCGGCAAGTCTCACGGATTCCTTCAGCCTGTCAACGGCATAGATCTGCGCTTTGCCATCCTGCTGCACGACGCGTCCTATGGACAGCCGAAAACTGTTGGAGCCAAGATCGACGGCGGCAAGTAGGTAGTCCATGATGGGTCGATTAAGGGTTAATACCAGGGGATTATAGGTTCCTTAGGGCCACCATCGTTGCATCCGATCAACAAATAAGGAAAAAAACATCCTTTTTGATAGTATTCAAGGAAGCGCGCTTAATGGAACCACGGAGGCCGTGCGGGGATTCTTGCAACACGCTGTTCAGATGCAGCGACGCAATGAATCGCTGTCATGGCACAGTCATAAAAATGAAGTAAAAAAGTCGACTAATTATTTTTACAGGCTCCATATGCTTCCTTCTTCGTCCGCTCCAGCGTTGTTGAATCGCGAGTTGTCGCTGCTCAAATTCAATGAGCGGGTGCTGGCCATGGCCGAACATCCCAGCACGCCTTTGCTGGAGCGTTTACGGTACCTGTGTATTGTCAGCTCCAACCTGGACGAGTTCTTTGAAATACGGATATCCAGTCTCAAAGAGCAACAAAGGCAGTCGCCGGGCTTGGTCGGCGCCGACGGCTATACACCGGGTGAAGCCTTTCAGCGGGTACAGCAGGCCGCCCACGAACTGATAGACCGGCAGAATGAGTTGCTCATCCAGCAGGTCATACCGAAGCTGAAGGCTGAGGGCATTGCCATGCTCGGGCCGTCCACCTGGACCGAGGCATTGCACGACTGGGCCCGTGCCGGCTTTCACCGCGAAGTCATGCCGATGCTGACTCCTATCGGGCTGGACCCGGCCCATCCGTTCCCGCGTGTCTACAACAAAAGCCTGAACTTCATCGTTTCGCTGTCCGGCCAGGACGCGTTCGGGCGCAGTGCCTCGATCGCCATTGTGCAGGCGCCCAGGGCCTTGCCCAGGGTGATCAAAGTGCCGGTCGACATCGCAGGCATACCGCACGGCTATATATTGCTGTCCGCGTTGATTTCGGTGTTCGTCGGCGAGCTGTTCCCGGGGCTGGAAGTCAAAGGGGTATACCAGTGGCGGGTCACCCGCAACAGCGACCTCTTTGTGGACGAGGAAGAAATCACCAACCTCAGGCAGGCGCTGCAGGGGGAGCTTTCCCAGCGCAATTTCGGTGCGGCGGTCCGCCTGGAAATCGATCATTCCATGCCGGCCGACCTGGAAAGCTTCCTGCAGAAAGAGTTTCTGCTTCAACCGCAAGATACCTATCGGGTCAAAGGTCCGGTGAACCTGTCCCGGCTGATGCAACTGTGCAACGTTGTGGATCGGCCGGACCTGCTCTTCCCGGATCATCGTCCCAGGATTCCCCCACCTTTGGATGCGGTGGGCGACGACCCGGATGACCTCTTCGCGGCCATCGCGCAATCCGACCGGCTCTTGCATCATCCCTATCAGTCCTTCCAGCCGGTGCTGAACTTCCTGACGGCGGCTGCCACGGACCCGTCGGTGGTCGCCATCAAGCAAACTATCTATCGCACCGGCGAAGATTCAGAACTGATGCGCCTGCTGCTTGCCGCTGCCAAGGCCGGCAAAGAGGTCACCGTGGTGGTCGAATTGATGGCCCGTTTCGATGAGCAGACGAACATCAACTGGGCGGCCAAGCTGGAAGAAGTGGGCGCACACGTCAGCTATGGCGTGGTCGGTCACAAGACGCACGCGAAGATGGCCCTGGTGTTGCGCCGGGAAAAAGGCCATATCCGCCGCTACGGGCACCTGGGTACGGGCAATTATCATCCCCGTACCGCAAGGCTGTATACGGACTTTGGACTGCTGACGGCGGACCAGAAGCTGTGCGAAGACATGGACAAGGTGTTTTCCTTGTTGACTGGACTGGGTGCACGGCGGCCTTTGAAACTGCTGCTGCAGTCGCCGTTCACCTTGCATGAAACCATGGTCGCCCTGATCAGGAATGAAGTGGTCAATGCCAAGGCCGGAAAAAAGGCGCGCATCATGGCCAAGATGAATTCACTGCTGGAACCGATCATTATCGATGCGCTGTACAAAGCCAGCCAGGCGGGCGTCAAGGTGGACCTGATCGTGCGCGGTGCCTGCGCCTTGCGCGCCGGCGTGCCGGGGCTGTCCGACAATATACGGGTGAGATCTATCGTCGGACGCTTTCTGGAGCATTCGCGTGTGTTTTATTTTTATAATGATGGCGCCGAAAATGTGTATTTGTCATCCGCCGACTGGATGGACCGCAACTTTTTCAGGCGTGTGGAAATCAGTTTTCCGATATTGGACAAGGCCTTGAAGAAACGTGTCATCAACGAGGCGTTCACTTTTGCGTTGCGCGACAATCAGCTGGCTTGGCGTGCCTTGCCCAATGGCGACTACATCAAGGTCAAAAGCCGGGCACGGCCATTCAATCTGCACCGGTATCTGGTCGAACAGCTTAGCTAGGGCCTGTGCGGACGTCCTTTAGCGCAACCTGCTGCTGGCCTTTCACTGCGGGGTCGATGGTTGCTGCAAAAGGTCGTTCTGTCACGAACATGTCATATTGCATGCTTAATATGACGGTTGTACAGGCCAACGCCTGTCTCAATCAGTCACAAATCAAGAGAGCCCCTCTATGCTAAAACGCGTTCTATTACAAGTTTCGGTCGGCATTGCTTTCGGCGCCGCTACACTCTCGGCCCATGCAGCCGACATTACGGGTGCCGGCGCATCCTTTCCTTATCCCATTTACGCCAAGTGGGCCGCCCAATATCAGCAAGAGACAGGTCATCGCATCAATTATCAGTCCATCGGCTCGGGTGGCGGCCAGCAGCAGATCATCGCCAAGACCGTGGATTTCGGTGCTTCGGACGACCCGATGAAGGGTGACGCCCTGGATAAGAACGGCCTGTTCCAGTTTCCCGCAATCATCGGCGGCACGGTGCCCGTCGTCAACATCGACGGCATCAAGCCGGGCGAACTGAAGCTGTCGGGCCAAGTCCTGGCCGACATTTTCCTGGCCAAGATCAAGAAGTGGGACGACGCCGCCATCAAGGCGCTCAATCCCGACGTGAAGCTGCCCAGCACGTCCATCATTGTGGTGCACCGCTCGGACGGTTCGGGCACGACCTTCGGCTGGACCAACTACCTGTCGAAAGTATCCCCCGCCTGGAAAGAGCAGGTCGGTGAAGGCAAGGCCGTGAAGTGGCCCACCGGTCAGGGTGGCAAGGGTAATGAAGGCGTGGCCGCCTACGTTCGCCAACTGAAGAATTCTATCGGCTATGTCGAATACGCCTACGCCAAGCAGAACAACCTGTCCTGGACCCAGCTGCAGAACAAGGACGGCAAATTCGTACAGCCTACGCAGGCAGCGTTCGCCGCAGCAGCCGCCAATGCCGACTGGAAGAGCGCGCCCGGCATGGGCGTGGTTCTGACCGACGAACCTGGCGCTGAATCCTGGCCTGTCACCTCGGCCAGCTTCATCCTGTTGCACAAGAAGCAGGACAAGCCGGAGAACGCCAAGGAAGTCCTGGCATTCTTCGACTGGGCTTTCAAAAAGGGCGCCAAGCAGGCTGAAGAGCTGGATTACGTCCCCATGCCTGAAAGCGTGACCAGCCAGATTGCAGAATCTTGGAAGGCCGAGATCAAGGCCGCCGACGGCAGCGCGATCTGGAAGTAAACAGCAAGGAAACATGGTCCGATTACGGGCTGGTTTCCCTGTCAGGACGGTGCTGTGCAAATGGCACCGTCCTTGTTGTGTAAAAATTAGGGTTTTGCCTGGCTTATTATTGTTCCGGCGTTCCCGGAACCGATTTGTTTGGCCGACTTGCGAAATGCAGAAAATCCACCATGAAAAATAACCGGAACGCGTTAATGGACGCGGTGTTCAAAAACCTGACACGTACGTTTGCGTTCTTTGTGTTCATACTGCTGGGCGCCATTACCGTGTCGCTGTTGTATGGCAGCCGCGAATCCATTGCGGCCCACGGCCTGGCTTTCCTGTGGACCAATAATTGGGATCCCGTTCAGAATGTGTACGGGGCATTGGTGCCTATCACGGGTACTGTGGTCACCTCGCTGGTGGCCTTGACGATTGCGGTGCCGGTATCGTTCGGCATCGCCATGTTTCTGACCGAGCTGTCGCCGACGTGGCTGCGGCGCCCCTTGGGAACAGCCATAGAAATGCTGGCGGCCATCCCTTCGATAATTTATGGCATGTGGGGGCTTTTTGTATTCGTTCCTTTGTTCCAGCAATACATACAGCCCCCCATCATTGATTTTTTCGAGGGCGTGCCTGTGCTGGGCGACATATTCTCGGGCCCTCCCTTTGGCATCGGTGTATTCACTGCCGGGCTGATCCTGTCCATCATGGTCATCCCGTTCATCACCGCGGTCATGCGCGATGTGTTCGAACTCGTGCCTCCCATGCTCAAGGAATCGGCCTATGGCCTGGGCAGCACGACATGGGAAGTCGTCTGGAAGGTCGTCCTGCCTTACACCAAGAGCGGGGTGATAGGCGGCATCATGTTGGGCCTGGGGCGGGCGCTGGGCGAAACCATGGCGGTGACCTTTGTCATCGGCAACGCGTTCACCTTGCCGTCGTCGATCTTCTCGCCGTCCAATTCGATTGCCTCTGCGCTCGCGAACGAATTCAACGAGGCTGGCGG
>JAEWEH010000054.1 GCA_023389535.1 Pseudomonadota bacterium | reverse complement strand
TTGCGTACATCGATCACATGGCGAGCGTCTTCCAACTTATGGGCGGCATCCTCAAACATCTGCGACAGGCCCGCCGCACGCTTGAAGAGCTGTTCCTTTTCGTAGATATCCAGCGTAGCCAGGATCGCTGCCGTTGCCATCGGGTGCGCCGAATAGGTATAGCCGTGGAAGAATTCGATGCCACTGGCCGATGCGGCCAGGATCGCGTCGTGGACTTCACGCCTGACGGCGACCGCGCCGGCGGGAATGGCGGCATTGCTGATGCCCTTGGCCATGGCGATGATGTCCGGCGTGACGCCGAAATAAGCGCTGGCCGTGGAAGCGCCCAGGCGCCCGAAGCCTGTGATGACCTCGTCGAAAATCAGCAAGATGCCGTGCTTCTGAGTGATGGCGCGCAGTTTTTCCAGATAGCCCTTGGGCGGCACCAGCACGCCAGTGGAACCGGCCAGCGGTTCGACGATGACGGCAGCGATAGTCGAGGCGTCATGCAAGGCGATGATGCGCTCGAGTTCCTCGGCATAGTGTTCGCCCCAAGCCGGCTGGCCGCGGGAATTGGCGTTCTTGGACAGATCATGGGTGTGCGGCAGGTGGTCCACGCCCGGCAGCAGCGCGCCGGAGAAAGTCTTGCGGTTGGGCGAGATGCCGCCTACCGAAATGCCGCCGAAGCCCACGCCATGGTAGCCGCGCTCGCGACCAATCAGGCGCGTGCGCTGCCCTTCACCGCGCGCGCGGTGATAGGCCAGGGCGATTTTCAAGGATGTGTCGACGGACTCTGAACCCGAGTTGGTAAAGAAGATGCGATCCAGCCCTTCCGGCATCAGCTTGGCGACGGCCGAAGCGGCGCGGAAGGAATCAGTGTGGCCTAACTGGAAACTGGGCGCGTAGTCCAGTTCAGCCGCTTGACGGGAAATGGCATCGACGATTTCCTGGCGTCCGTGGCCGGCGTTGACGCACCACAAGCCGGCGGTGCCGTCCAACACTTGATGGCCCGCGGCTGCCGTGTAGTACATGCCTTTGGCCTTGGAGAGCAGGCGCGGCTGTTCCTTGAACTGGCGATTGGCGGTGAAAGGCATCCAGAGATGGGAAAGGTCTGGAAGATTGGCTTGGCTGGTCATGACTACCTCGAAGGGCAACAAGGGTGAATAAGAGTTTTGAGTATTCTCGTCCCGGCACAGAATTAAAAAAATATACAGTTGGTTAAAATAGTCATGGCTGTATTGTTATATTGAATAAAACTGTACTGGTTTCCGGATATGCTCTTCTTCGAACCGATTCGTGACAGAACCAGCGCGCCGCCTCTGGTTGATCAAGTGGCGTCTGCTATCGAGCACGCCATCAGGCAGCAACTGCTGCGTCCCGGCATGGCCTTGCCTTCGATACGCCGGTTTGCCCAATCGCATGGCTTGAGCACTTTCACTGTATCGGCAGCCTATAACCGTTTGGTGGCGGAAAACTGGCTGACCGCCCGCCCGGGGTCGGGGTATCGGGTGGCGGCCGCCGTCAAAGCGCCTCGGCCTGCCTTCGCGGCTCAATGGACGCCGCCGCAGATCGGCGCATCGTGGTTGCTTGCGGATGTCTTCGCCGACCATTCCATACCGATCAAGTCTGGCTGCGGCTGGCTGCCTCCGGACTGGGTGAATGAAGCCGGGCTGCAACAATCCTTGCGCCAGGTCGCCCGCACGCCCGTGAACCAGGTTGCGGGGTATGGCCATCCCTACGGTTACTTCCCGCTGCGCGAGCACATCCAGCAATTCCTGACCAGCCATGGCGTCGCGCTGGACATGGACCAGGTTCTGCTGACGCAGGGCGCCACCCAGGGCCTGGATATCATCATCAGGACATTGCTGCGGCCGGGCGACGCGGTGGCGGTGGAACTGCCGTGCTATGCCAACTTGCTCCCCGCCTTGCGACTGGCCGGCGTGCGGGTGATTGGCGTGCCGCGTACCGAAGACGGCCTGGCGATCGAAGCGTTAAGTGTAGCGGCAAGGGGTGGCATCAAAGTGCTGTTCGTTAATACGGTCTTGCAGAATCCCACCGGCACCAGCCTCAGCATGAGCAACGCATTCCGGATACTGCAGTTGGCGGAACAACACAATTTCCGCGTCGTAGAAGATGACGTCTCGCGCGAATTGATGCCGCAACTGGCTCCCATGCTGCTCGCCCTGGCCGGGCCCGGCCGCGTCATCTATGTATCCGGGTTTTCCAAGAGCATCATGCCATCCATGCGTGTCGGCTATATCGCCGCCGACGCTGGCCTGGTGAAGCAGTTGGCGCAGACCAAAATGACCATGGGCCTGACGACACCCGAAATGATGGAGCGCACCGTCTATCAGGTGCTGCGCCAGGGGCGCCACCGAGCGCATTTGCAGCGCGTGCAGGAAAAACTGCGCGCTGCGCATGATCAATTATGCGTCTTGATGGATAGTCACAGTTTTGAGGTATTCGCCCGCCCGCAGGCGGGCCTTTTTCTGTGGGCGCGTCCGCCCGGTCCGTGGCGTGAACGAGGCGCGGCGCGCCTGGCGGAGCTGGCGCTGCAAGATGGCATCTGGCTGGCGCCGGGCACTTACTTCGATCCCGGTCAGGACGGGCCCGGCCAGGAAGGGCCCGGTCAGGAAGGACCCCGCCAGGAAGTGCCCGTCCGGGAAGGGCCGCGCCCGCGGGCGGCCGGCCAAGCCGATACCGGCTGGATACGATTCAATGTCGCCTATTCCTTGCATCCGGCGCTGTGGCAATTCATGCGAAAGGTCGGGGCGGCTTCCGGCCCTGCTTAGCAGCTGAGACAGGGCCGGCACGAGGCCGCACGTTTCTTTCATGCCTTACAACAGCGGCAGGTCGGACGCGGCGCGATGGTACGTCGGCGCGGGGGCGGGCTCCCGCCCGGGCTCGCGTCATTCAGCCGGACGTGGCGGAGCTTGCACTACGTTTTCAGGTGGTCGGGTGCCGCAGGCGACAGCCGCGACTGCAAGCAATATCGCGGCGGCGGCATACACATACAGCATGGGCGCGATGGGCAGCAGGACGCCGGCCAGCATGGGCCCCAGGCCTGCGCCGATGTCGCGCCACACTGAACGGTTGGCGAGCGCCTGCAGGCGCTCTGGACCCGGCGTGCGTCGGGCTACGATGGGCGCAAGCAGCGGGAGCTGCAAGGCGCGCAACACGACGATCACCGCCGCACAGCTCCATAGCCAGCCCGCTCCGAAGCCGATCAGGGCGACCGCGGTCAGCAGTGACATGACGACGAGCATGCGTTCCGGTCCGGCGCGTTCGGCCAATCGGCCCCCCAAGGGACTGAGCAGGATTTCCGCGAGATAACGCATGGCCATCAGGCTGCCCGCAACGACCACCGCGCCGCCCGGTAGCAAATCCTTGCCCAGATAGGACAGTCCAATGATGAACAGCCCATCCAGGGTCAGGCCTTCCATGAAGGACCACATATCCAGGCTATTGGGCCAGGCGAAGCGCTTGGTCCGCTTGGCCATGTGATGCGCCAGGCTGGGCAGCGGCCGAGTCACCAGCAGGCCGAATAGCGCCCCGATCGCAAGCACATAGAAAATGGCCCGCGCGTCCAGCCACATGGCGAGCAAAGCGCCCAGCGGCAATGAAATCACAGGACCCATGGCGATCAGCGCGCGAGAGTGCCCACTGCGGCGGGATGCGCCGTCAAGATCCGCCGTGGCCAGTGATTGAGTGGAAAGATTCAGCCCGGCATAGGACAGGCCCCATAGCAGGCGCAGCGGCAACAGCGCCCAGAAGCCCGACAGCGTCGCATAACCCAGAGCACATACAGCGGCGATGATGACCGCCATGGTGCAGGTCGGCCTGTCCCCCCGGCGGGCATAGTAGCGGGCCACCCATCCATAGCCCGCGATGCGGACCAGGCGATTGGCCGCCAGCAATAATCCCGCTTCGGCCAGCGTCACCCCAAACTGGTCGGCATACATCGGCAGCAACAGATAAAGCACGGCATCCGCAGGCAGCGCCAAGCCCAGCGCAATGGCGGCGTTGCGGGAATTCAGGTCTGTGTTATCTGAATGGGAGGGCATGAAAGCGAGCAGGGTCCGGTGAGCAGTCTATTCTATGTGAGCACGCGTCTGGATTCCTGCTTGGCACTCAAAGGATGGGCGGAATCTTGCGACCAGGAGGCGAAGCTACGCTGCAGGGCCGCCTGCATGGCCCTTGCGGCTGTCGGCAATGCACGCCCTTTTCTTACACACAAGTTGACCTCCGCATGGAAGCCGGGGCAGCGGGTAATAGGCAAGGCCTGCAGTAATCCCAATTGGCAGTCGTGCCGCGCAGAAAGATAAGGCAGTACGGTGGCCAAATTAGCTGTCCTGACCATGCTGCGCGTCATGGCGATCGAATTCGTGGTCACCATGCACCGAGCTTCCGTTTTGATTTTCCTGGCTTGCCGATCGAACAACTGGCGAACGCCAAAGCTTGTGTCGGGAAGCACGAGATCATGTTCGAGCAGCTCTTCAAAACTTATCGATTTACGCCCGCTCAACGCATGCGCGGGTGAAACGAGGGCCACGACAGGCTCTGTACGGCTCTCAATGATTTCTATCTCGGTTTTAGAGGGCGCCTTGAACATGACCGCGATATCGCATTTTTCGTCGATCAAGGCTTCGCTGGCCTGGTCGGCGCTTGCTACGATGAGCTGGAAGCTTATTTGGGGGTATTCGGCACGATACCCGGCAACCACACTGGACATCCACCAGTCCACGGCGCCTTCCATGCAGTACACGACTACTTCTCCGCGCCTCAGTCCTTCCAAGTCTCCGATCATGCCTTGAACCTGACGCAGGTGGGAATAGATCACCCCAATCTCTTTGGCCAGAATCTCGCCTGACGGCGTCAGCGCGACGCCCGATGGGCGCCGCTCGAATAGCGTGGTTTCGAGCTGATGCTCAAGCTTGGCGATGCGTCGGCTGACAGCGGATGGCGTCACATGCAGTCTATCCGCGGCCAGTCTGATCGAACCGCTATGGGCCGTTTCAGAAAAATAACGTAGTGCGATGAGGTCGAGGTGTTGCATATTGCGCAATGGGTTGTAGCCGATTTAACGCTACGCCGTCCTGTTGATTAGCTTGTATGGTGCTCACTTTGATTGTTTCCAGGAGGAGGCCGTAATGAGCATAATCTTACAGGGCCGTAGTGCGCTGGCTCGAATTCGAAGTTTGGGACATAGACTAACCCATCTCGTGGCGCTTGCCGCCGCCTGCGGATGTGTGGCGCACGCTGCTCATGCATCCGCGCCCGACTATCCCAGCAAACCTGTCCGTATTGTGGTGGGCTTTCCGCCCGGAGGCGCTGCGGACATGCTGGCCCGTCTTCTGGCCGAGAAGCTTGGCAACGTCTATAAGCAGTCGTTCGTAGTAGAAAACCGGGCCGGAGCGGGAGGGACGATAGGCGCCGGCAGTGTGGCCAGGGCGTCGAACGACGGCTATACCCTGCTGCTCGGCGTGACGGCAAGCCAGACGATCGCGCCTTCCATCTATAAAACCCTTCCCTACGATCCGATCAAGGACTTCGAGCCCGTAGCGATGCTGGCCACCATCCCGGTGGCGCTGGTCGTGAACGCGCAGGTGCCTGCGGAAAGTGCCGCGCAATTAGTAGAACTGGCCAAGAAATCCGATCCTCCCATGGGTTTCGGTTCTAGCGGCATCGGCGCCATTCCCCATCTCACGGGCGAGCTGTTCCAGAAATCTCAAGCTGTCAGCCTGTTGCATGTGCCGTTCAAAGGATCGTCGCCGGCTCTTACAGAGTTGCTGGCAGGCCGTGTCCAGATGATGTTCGATCACCTGCCTTCGTCCTTACCGTCGATCAAGGCCGGCAAGCTGCGCGCCGTCGCCATTGCAGGCGACAAACGCGCCGCCGCATTGCCCGAAATTCCAACATTGGCAGAGCAAGGCATAAACGGTGTTTCCGTGCGTTCCTGGTTCGGTTTGCTGGCTCCTCACGGAACGCCGCAGGAGATCGTCGATAGTCTGAACAAGACGATAAACGAACAGCTCGCCGGCAAGGATGCCGCGCAGGCAATCGCGGGATTCGGCGCGGAGCTTGCGACCATGAGCCCGCAGGAGTTCGCGCGGATCATACGTGAGGATTCCCAGCAGTGGGCAGAAGTGGTCCGCGACACTGGCGTCACTGCAAACTGACTGATGGCCCTATAACCCGTAACATTTGGAGATTGGCATGAGCATAGAAATCATTGTTCCCATTGGGGCGGCCCCGCCCCTGGCCCCATACTCGTCTGCGACACGGGCCGGCAACACCGTATACGTTTCCGGTACCTTGCCGATTGGTTCCGATGGCGAAGTTGTCGCACCGGGAGACGTTCGTGCCCAGACGCGCCACGTGCTTGAATCGATCAAAAATACGCTGGCTGCAGCAGGGGCATCCTTGGCCGACATTGCCTATAACCAGATCTTCATCAAAGACCTGGACGACTATGCAGCCATGAATGAAGTCTACAAGGAATATTTTCCTGAGCGTCCCCCGGCGCGATATTGCATCAGGGCTGACCTCGTCAAGCCAGAATTCCTCGTGGAGATTGCTTCGACGGCGTACGTGGGGGAGCCGGCGCGTGGCTGAAATCAAAGCAAACGACATTATGCATCGCTACGAGTTCCACGGCGACAAAGAAGGCATACCGCTGGTTCTGATCGCCGGAATGGGCGGAGCGGGCAGCTTCTGGCTGCCCCAATTGGATGCCTTGTCTCGTGACCGGACCGTGCTTGTCTATGATCAACGCGGGACGGGCGGAACCGAGCGCGTCCACGTCCAGAGCATAGAACAATTGGCGGACGATCTGGAGGCCTTGCTGGACGCGCTGAATATTCCGCGTGCCGACATGCTCGGACACTCTACCGGCGGCGCCATTGCCCAAGTCGTGGCTGCGCGCAATCCGGGCAGAGTAAATTCATTGATGCTGTACGCCAGCATCCATCGCGCGGATGCTTATAGACGGCGTATCTGGGGGCTGCGCAAGCTGATACTGGAGAAACTGGGGCCCGAAGTGTACGCGCAGACGACCTCGCTATTTTTCTATCCGCCGGAACACGTCGCGCGCAACGACGAGGCGCTGCGCGCGGTGGAAGCCCGCTCGGCTTCGAAAGAAATCGCTGCGGCCGACATCATGGCTAGCCGGATTGAAGCCATCTTGAACTTTGCGTTTGAGGATGAGTTGCCGCGTATCCAAGCGCGCACTTTGGTGTGCTGCGCCAAAGATGACATGTTGACTCCTGCGTATTTTTCTCAGGAGATTGCGGCATCGATACCCGGCGCGAAGCTGGAGCTTTGGGAGTCTGGCGGCCATGCGTTTTCGCGCAGCCACCCAGACGAATTCAACCAATTGGCGCTCTCGTTCCTGGAGCGGTCCGGCGCTACTGCGTAGGAGCTGCGGTCACGCGGCGCGGGAGCGCCGATACACCACAAAGTCGAAAGACAGGCCGTTTTCTTGCGGTTGCGGCTTTCTTTCGGCTTCCCGCCACAGCGCCGCATCAAGGGCAGGGAAATAGGTGTCGCCTTCTATGTCTGCATGGATTTCGGTGGCGATGATTTCGTCGGCGATATCCAGGGCATGGCGGAACAGCTGTTCGCCGCCGATGATGCATACTTTGTCGGCCGTCGACGAAGCCGCCAGGGCTCCGTCCAGCGTCGCATAGACTGACGCGCCTGTAGCTTGGTAATGCGGGTTGCGGCTGATGACCAGGTTAGGCCTGCCTGGCAGAGGCCGCCCCAACGATTCCCAGGTATTGCGTCCCATCACAATGGGGTGCCCCATGGTGACCCGCTTGAAATGCGCCAAGTCGGACGGCAAGCGCCAAGGTAGAGCGTTGTCGCGCCCTATGACGCGATTGTCGGAATAAGCGACGACGAGCTGGATGAGAGGAGAGGGCATTTTCTTGTTGGCATCGGCCGCCTTGTTTGGCAGGGAAGGGCAAAGAAAGCGCCACTTGGTCCGTTGCCACGTCCTTAACAGGTGGAACGTCGTACTATACACAGAAATCGCCAGCTCATCCCTGCCGATGAGAATCGGTAGCCACAAGGCACAAGGCACAAGGCGCAGGGCCGGAAAGCGCGGCCGATTTTCTATCTCATATAATAAGAAAGCACATTGAGTGATTGCACGTGAAACAATATCTAGAGCTTCTGACCGATATCCTGGAAAACGGGGAAGAAAAAGGGGATCGCACCGGAACGGGGACGATGTCCGTTTTCGGCCGGCAAATACGCCATGACCTTTCCCAGGGCTTTCCCCTGCTTACGACCAAAAAACTGCATTTCAAAAGCATCGCCAATGAGCTCATCTGGTTTCTTAGCGGCAATACCAACATCCGCTGGCTGAACGAAAATGGCGTGACCATCTGGAATGAATGGGCAACCGACGAA
>JAEWEH010000048.1 GCA_023389535.1 Pseudomonadota bacterium | reverse complement strand
GGATTGTGCTGCCGTGCCGGCGGCCAGGCCGCCAATGGCCAGCATGACCGTGCATGCCTTGCGTGTTGTCAACTGCATGAGACCCCCTGAATCAAAATAGGCACAATGCCGCCTGAGTTGTCGGTATGGCGATACGCGTCATCTTAAATGAGCGCGCTTTCGTCCACCAGAGGCTAAAGCGATAGCCATTGTCGCACCCGGGGTGCGTGCGGGGTCCGGATCCCGCCGGCTCAGCCGGAATGCCTGGGAAGTCCGGCGGTAACAGGCCTCGCTGCCAGCAATTCCACCAGCACCGCCGGGGCCAGGCCCAGCAGGTAACCGCGCCGCCCGCCATTCAGGTAGATCTCTGGGTACTCCAGCAGGCTAGCCTCTATCCACACCGGCATCTGCTTGCGTGTGGCAAAAGGCGATGTGCCGCCCACCAGGTAGCCCGAATGCTTTTGAGCCGTTTCCGGAGTGCAGGGGCCGACCTTCTTGGCGCCTATCTGGCGGGCCAGGTTCTTAGTGGAAACTTCGCAATCACCATGCATCACAATGATCAATGGCCGGGCGTGCTCGTCCTCCATGATCAATGTCTTGGCCACCTGATGCGGGTCCAGGCCCAATTGCCGGGCTGCTTCGCCGGCCCCGCCGTGATCCACGTAGTCGTAGGGATGCTCGGTGTAGGGAATTTTCTTTTTCTTCAGCAGCTGGGTCGCCGGTGTTTCCGTAACATGCTTGTCTTTGGCCATGGGTATGCAGATCCTGTGCTCAGGCGCGCGGATGGTGTTGCGCATGCAAGGCTTTCAGCCGTTCGCGCGCGACATGAGTATATATCTGTGTGGTGGAAATGTCGGCATGGCCGAGCAGCATTTGAACCACCCGCAGGTCGGCGCCATGGTTCAACAAATGCGTGGCGAAGGCATGCCGCAATACATGAGGCGACAAGGGCGCATGGATGTCGGCTTGCAGGGCATATTTCTTCACGATCAGCCAGAAGGCCTGGCGCGTCATACCGGCTGCGCGTGCCGTCACGAACAATGCATCGCATTGGCGCTTGCCCAACAGTGCAGGGCGTGCTTGCGCCAGATACAGTTCTATCCAGTGCTGGGCTTCGCCGCCCAGCGGCACCAATCTGTCTTTGCCGCCTTTTCCCATGACCACCCTGACCACGCCCTGCGTCAGGTCGACGTCCAGCACACCCAGGCCGGTGAGTTCGCTGACGCGCAAGCCCGTGGCATACAGGGTTTCCAGCATGGCACGGTCCCGCAGCCCCAGGGGGCTGCGTTCGTCCGGCGCCAGCAGCAAGGCCTCCACCTGGTCTTCCGACAAGGTCTTGGGAAAGCGCGCCGCCTGCTTGGCGGCATGCAAGGTCAGGCAAGGATCCTTGGCCACCAGGCCCTTGCGCAGAGCCCACAGATAATAGCGGCGCAGCGCGGCCAGGCGCCGGTTCGCCGTACTGGCCTTGCTGCTGGCGTGCCGGGCGGCAAACCATTCCTGGATGTCCGCGGTGTCGGCCTGTTCCAGCGCCTTGCCGCGCTTGCCGTGCAGCCACAGCGCAAAGGCGGACAGGTCCTGCCGGTAGGCCGAGAGCGTATTCTCGGCCAAGCCGTCTTCCAGCCAGGCGGCATCCAGGAAGGCGTCCAGGGACGGGGAGGGCGAAAAATCAGAACTCATGGCCATTGTCGCGATCGGGAGCATCATCTTATCGCAGCCGCGCCAGTGACCGGCGCGCGGACTTCGCAGCGCCTATTTGACACCCCGTTATGTAGGTATATATATTACGGTTTCAACGACAGCAATAATGCATTGCTTCCGAAGATGTATACGGCTGCGGCAAGGTATGGGGTGTCGGCGCGTACGGCGCTGCTTCCGCAGGGCGGAGCTTGCCTTGGACATCATGTCCTGCCTTTTGTTGGCGGCATGCTTATCTGGAACTGATGTCGCAATACAAAAGGAATAAAGGACATGAGGACGATTTCAAAATTCAAGCGGGTTGCGGTGGTGTCGGCGTTGCTGGCGTGGGGCTGGCATGCCCAGGCTTCCGCCAATGACATGCTGGTGGCGGCCGCGGCCAGCCTGACCAACGCCTTTACCGAAATCGGCGTCCAGTTCCAGCAAGAACGTGCGGACACCAAGGTGCTGAACAGCTTTGCCGGCTCCGACGCGCTGGCGCAGCAAATCATACAGGGCGCGCCCATCGATGTGTTTGCATCGGCCGACCAGAAGGCCATGGACAAGGCCGTGCAGGCCGGGAATATCGACGAGGCCACCCGCCGCGACTTCGTCCGCAATGAAGTGGTGCTGATCGTGCCGGCGGCCAACGAACTGAAGATCAGCTCCGTCGCAGACCTGAAGGGTGCGAGCGTCAAGCGTGTCGCGCTGGGCAACCCGGCCACGGTTCCCGCAGGCCGCTATACCAAGGCCGCGCTGGAACACTCCGGCAACTGGGATACCGTCAAGCGCAATGAAATTCTCGGCCAGAATGTGCGTCAAGTGCTGGATTACGTGGCGCGCGGCGAAGTGGATGCCGGTTTTGTTTTCGCCACAGACGCGGCGATCATGCCCGACAAGGTGAAAGTGGTCGAAAGGCTGGCTTCCCCCATCCCGGTTCTCTATCCTATCGCGCTGGTCAAGCGCGATGGCCGCCATCCGCTGGCCAAGGATTATTATGACTTCGTCTTTTCGGCCAAAGGCGAGGCGATACTCGCCAAGTATGGCTTCTCCAAGCCTTGACCGGTTGTTGATGGCGTCAATCCATGGCTGAGATCGGCACACCTCTGCTGCTGTCGCTGAAGGTGGCGGGCTGGACCACCGTATTGTCGGCGGTGCTGGGCATTGCGGTGGCGTATGGCCTATCGCGCTGGCAATCCACTTGGTCCGACGTGGTGGATTCGGTGCTGACACTGCCCATGGTCCTGCCCCCCACCGTGATCGGCTATTACCTGCTGGTCCTGCTGGGCCGGCGCGGCTGGCTGGGGTCATGGCTGGCCGACATGGGCATTGTGCTGGTGTTCACCTGGCAAGGCGCGGTGATCGCCGCGACCGTGGTGGCTTTCCCCATGGTGCTCAAGGCCGCGCGTGCCGCCTTTGAAGATGTGGACCATGCTCTGGAGCACGCAGCCCAAGTGTTGGGCATCAGCGCCATGGGCATCTTCTTCCGGGTGACGCTGCCTCTGGCCATGCGCGGCATACTCGCCGGCGTGTTGCTTGCCTTCGCGCGGGCCCTGGGTGAATTCGGCGCCACGCTGATGATCGCAGGCAGTATTCCAGGCAAGACCCAGACGCTGTCCATCGCCATCTACGAGGCGGTGCAGGCGGGCAACGACAGCCTGGCCAACGTATTGGTATTGACGACATCGCTGGCATGCATTGTGGTGCTGCTGATTGCCGGCAGGCTGGCGCCCGACCGTTCGCGCATGGCGGTGGCAAGGGGGCAGGCCTGATGATCAGCCTGCATATAAAGCGCGAGGTCGCCGCTGGCGCCCGCCGTTTCGAACTGGATGTCCGCATCGAATCCGGCGCCCGGCGCATTGCTTTGTTCGGGCCTTCCGGCGCCGGCAAGAGCCTGACGCTCAGGGCCATGGCGGGGTTGATGCGTCCCGATGCGGGTTATATACGGGTTGGCGGCGTCACCCTGTTCGATTCCGAACGGGATATATGCTTGGCGCCGCGGGAGCGCAAGCTGGGCTATCTGCAGCAGGATTATGGCCTCTTTCCTCACCTGACTGTCGCGCAGAATATTGCGTTCGGACTGAGGAAAGGCTGGCTGAATCCTCGTGGCGGTGCATTGCCTGGCAGCGTGCAGCGTTGGGTCGAATCATTCGAGCTGAACGCCATCCTGCACAGCTATCCGGCCGAAATATCCGGTGGCCAGCAACAGCGCGTCGCGCTGGCGCGGGCTCTGGCGGTGCAACCCAGATTGCTGTTGCTGGATGAGCCTTTGTCGGCACTGGACGTGGGGTTGCGCAGCCGCATGCGCGAAGAGTTGGCCGCATTGCAAGGCAAGCTGGACATTCCGACCATACTGATCACGCATGATCCCGACGACGCCTTGGTCCTGGCCGACCAGGTCTTCCGCATACAGGACGGCCGGGTAGTGGGCGATTGCAGAGCCCGGGATTTGCCGCAGCGCTTGCTGGCCGATCAGTCCATCACGCCCAGCATGACGCTGGATGCCTTGAAGATTGCGTAAACCTCCTGGCCTTCCTGCAACGGCATCGACGCGAGGCTTTCCATGCTAAGGGTGGCGGCGATCACTTGCCCCGAAATCAGTTCGATACAGGCTTCCGCATTGACGGCGCCTTCCGTGATCCGCGTAATGCGCCCCGGCAGCTGATTGCGCGCGGACAGCTTCAGGCCTTCGCCCGGCAATCCAACAATCACCGATGTGGCCTTGATGAATGCGAGCGCGCGCCTGCCGGCTTCGAGGCCGAGATTGCGCGTGCTTTCGCTGGTGATGGAGGCGACTACGCGCTGTCCCTTGCCGATGTCCAGCGTAAGTTCATCGTTGACCGCACCCGCTCGTACATGCATCACGGTGCCCAATAATTTATTGCGGGCCGAGGTTTGAATCATCATATGTTGTATGAGCTCCAGGTTGCGGGACGCAGGGTCGCTGGCGGCGGCCAGCCGGGCCATGAAACGCTCATGCTCCTGACGCAGCGCCTGGTACAGCTGCAGAAGTTCATGGGCCCTTGGCGTCAGGGTGGCGCCGCCCCCGCGTTGCCCACCCGTGCTGCGCAGCACCAGCGCGTCGCCGGCCAGGTTGTTCATGGTGTCCACGGCATCCCAGGCAGCCTTGTAGCTCAGGCCGATGGCTTTGGCCGCCGCGCTGATGGACCCATGTTCGGCAATGGCGGCCAGCAAATCCATGCGTTTCTGGCTGCCCCAGTTTTGCTGGCCCGAACGAAACCAGATCGAACCGCTTAATTCGACCGACGGAGACGAGACTGGGAAGGGTGATTTGGAGGGCATGGCAGCAAACGTTTAAATTTGTCCACCCGGCGCCCCGAGCATGAAGCTTCTCGTTAGAATGGGCATCTTGCCTGCTGGCGGATTGTCTTATGAAGATCCCATGATAATCGATACGTTTACGCCCATCAGCCTGGAAGACCTGGTGGACCTGGCTCCGGGAAATACACTGATCCTGACCGTCAACAATCGCCACGCGCGCCGGGTCCTGGGCGAATTGTCGGCCACTTTGGGTCAGGGCCGCAGCGTCATGGCGGCGCCCGATGTCGTGCCGCTGTCAGGCTGGCTACGCAGGGCTGCCGACCAACTGTCTTTTCAACCGGATGCCCGGCTCGCATCACATATGGCCGACGCCTTCGGCTCGCAATTGATCTGGCAGCGCGTCATTGCCGATGCTGAAGCCGACCGTGCCCTGCTGGATGTGCCTCAAGCGGCCAGGCTCGCCGCCGAGGCCGACCGCCTGCTGGATGAATGGCAAATCCAGGTTGCGCGCGAATACGAAACCGCGGACTACCAGCGCTTCCGTCTATGGCGGCAGCAATATCGGCAGTTGCTTTCCGATATGGACATGGAAGACGGCAATATGGCTTACCAAGGCCTGCTTGCCGCCGCCCGCTCCCGAGGCTTGCAATGGGGTTTCGATACGTTGGTCCTGGCAGGTTTCAAGGAGCTTTCCCCGCGCTTCGCCGCCTTATTGAATACGCTGCAAGGGCAGGGCGTCACGCTGCGGCGCCTGGTCCGCCCTTCTGCGCCGCCCTCCAGTGTAAGGCGCGTCGCCGCCGCCGATCCCGACGGCGAATGGCGTATGGCGGCCCGTTGGGCGGCAGGGCAGTTGCAGCGAAATCCTGCGGGCCGATACGCCATCATTGCATCCCGGCTGGAAGCGGATGTCGCCCTGGCGCACCGCTATCTGGCTGCGGAACTCGGCGCGGATGCCGGGCGGCCGGCCCTGGCCTTCAATATCGCGGTGGCCAGGCCGCTGGCGGAATGGCCTTTGCCAAGCGCCGCCTTGTCTTGGCTGCGGGCGCTGGCGGAACTCTCGCAAAGGAAGTCATG
>JAEWEH010000421.1 GCA_023389535.1 Pseudomonadota bacterium | reverse complement strand
GGGCAACTTTGTGGGGCTGATCATCGTGCTCAGCACGGTGCCGTTGTTCGCCGCTATCTTGCGCATACCGTTCGCCATCGTCGCGCCCATCATTATCGTGGTGTGCGCCATTGGCGCCTATTCGGTGCACAACGCCATGCTGGACGTCTGGTTCATGTTGTTGTTCGGCGCCATCGGCTATGTGCTCAAGAAACTGTCTTATCCGCTTGCTCCGATGATCCTGGCGCTGGTGCTGGGCGACCGCATGGAGGACGCTTTCCGTCAATCCATGCTCGGTCCCGGTACAGGGCTGCATGTGTTCTGGTCCAATCCTTTGGTTGGCACCATCACCACGCTGGCTCTGCTGATGCTGTTCTGGCCATTGATTCCCTTTGCCTTGCGCTGCTTGCGCAAGCTATTCGGCGGACGCCGCAATGGCGATGACCACAGCAAGACGAACGCGAGGACAGCGGAATGAGCGACCTGACTCTATCCGCAAATGGGAGTCACCCATGAAATCGGAAACGATGCATACAGGTCCGCTGGCCGGCATGCGCGTCCTGGAACTGGCGCAGATCATGGCCGGCCCCACCTGCGGCATGATGCTCGCCGACATGGGGGCCGACGTCATCAAGGTGGAAAAACTGCCGGGCGGCGATGATTCGCGTGGCTATAAAGAACCTTTGGTCAACGGCGTGTCGGCGCCGTTCATGATACTGAACCGCAATAAGCGCGGTATCGCGCTGAATTTGAAAGCGCCCCAGGGCCGCGAGATTCTGCTGCGCATGGTCGAGAGCGCCGATGTGCTCACCGAAAACTACCGGCGCGGCACGCTGGAGAAACTGGGACTGGGCTACGACGTGCTATCGAAGGTCAATCCAGGCCTTATCTATTGCGCGGTGTCGGGATATGGGCGCGACGGCCCATATGGCGACAAGGCGGGCTTCGACCTGATTGCACAGGGTTTCTCCGGCCTGATGTCGATTACCGGGGAACCCGGCGGCCCGCCTGTAAAGACCGGCAACTCGATCGCCGATATCAATGCGGGCATATTGGCCGTGACCGGCATCGTGGCGGCGTATGCACATAAATTGAAGACCGGCCAGGGGCAAGTGGTGGACACCTCGCTCATGGAGGCGGCGTTGCAGCAGACCTACTGGCATGCGGCGACGTATTTCGCCACCGGCGTATCGCCCGGCCCAACCGGTTCGGCCCACCTGCTGACGGCGCCGTACCAGGCCTTCCCCACCAGCGACGGCTGGATCAACATAGGCGGCGCCAACCAGGCAAACTGGGAACGTATCGCGCAGGTGCTGGGCCACCCCGAATGGCGCGACGATCCGCGCTATGCCACCAACACGGCACGCATGGCAAATTTATCCGGCCTGACCGCCGAAATAGCGGCCGTCCTGAAGACGCGCAGCCAGGCGCATTGGCTGGACGCCTTCGATAAAGCAGGCGTGCCCGTGGGGCCGGTGAACAATATGGAGCAGGCGCTGACGCATCCGCAGGTGCGGGCGCGCAATATGGTGGTCGACCTGGAACATCCACAGGCCGGGCCAACGCGGGCATTGGGCTGCCCGATCCACTTTTCCGCCACGCCCACGCAGATCCGCAGGCACGCGCCCATGCTCGGCGAGCATACGCGCGAACTGCTGGGCGAATACGGCTATTCGCAAGAACAGATCGACGCTTTTGTGGAGCAGGGCGTGGTTCAAGAGGCGAGCCTGTCGCCGGCAAACTGAATGTCTGCGACGGCGCAAGTCGGGATGTCTTGATGCGGCCGGTCGCTCGGTGTGACGGGGTGCGCCGCCTTCCGCTACGAGAGGCGGTTATGGCGGCTGATCAGATGACGGAGCGCAGCAAGCGCCCCGTCTCAAAGACCGGCAGGCCCATGACGCCGGTATAGCTGCCCGAAATATATTCCACGAACAGGCCGGCCAGCCCCTGTATGCCGTAGGCGCCGGCTTTGCCCATAGGTTCCCCGGTGGCGCAGTAAGCGCGGATTTCTTCCAGCGACAGAGGCTTGAACCGGACTTCCGTGATGGACACGTCTTCCAGCAGTTCGGCGCCGCGCGACAGCGCGATGGCGGTATGCACGCTGTGGCTGCGACCCGAAAGGCGCGCCAGCATGGCTGCCGCATCCTCTGTGTCGGCTGGCTTGCCCAGGATGTCGCCGTCCAGTATGACGGTGGTATCCGCCGACAGGATGGGGCGCGCCCGATCCAGCGGCTTGCCGTCCACCGTGGCGCCGCCATCGACCCAGTGCCGTGCCCGCACGGCTTTGTCGCGTGCGGTGCGCCGGACATAGACATGCGCAGGTTCACCCGGCAGGCGCGGTTCATCCTCGCCGGCGGGGGCGGGTACGCGCAGTATGTCGTGCGTCACGCCCATTTGCAGCAACAATTCATGCCGGCGCGGGCTGGCCGATGCCAGGTAGATACAAGGTAGATTCATAACGGATAAACAGGAACAGACCGGGGGAATTGCGCCGTAAGCCCAGCATCGATTTGCCAGGCTTGCGCGGTCTAAATTAGCCCTTTCAGGATCAGCGCACTTTGAGGATTTTCATGCCGTTGGTGCCGCCGCTGTTGCTGTAGAAATCGCCCTTGGTCAGGATGATCCAGTCGCCTTTTTTCAACAGCGATTGCTCCTTGAGCTTTTCTATCGCCTGGTCGCTGACCTGGGCCGGATCGATCTTGGCGGCATCGAAAGGCACGGTGTAGACGCCCCGGAACATGGCGGCGCGGCGCTGAGTCATGGGATGGCGCGTGTAGCAATAGATCGGCACACCGGATCGTATGCGCGACATGATCAGCGGCGTGTGGCCGCTTTCCGTCAGGCTGATGATCGCCTTGACCCCCGGGAAGTGATTGGCGGCGTACATGGAGGCCAGCGCAATGGTTTCATCGCAGCGCGTGAAGGTCTCGCCCAGGCGGTGCTGCGACCGTGTGGAGGTCGGCTCGCGTTCGGCGCCCAGGCAAACCCGCGCCATGGCGGCCACGGCTTCGACCGGGTATTGCCCCGAAGCGCTTTCGGCCGACAACATGACGGCATCTGTGTAATCGAGCACGGCGTTCGCCACGTCAGAGACTTCAGCACGCGTGGGCATCGGGCTGCTGATCATGGATTCCATCATCTGGGTGGCGGTAATGACCACCTTGTTATGAGTGCGGGCATGCTGGATGATGCGTTTCTGTATGCCCACCAGGCGGGCGTCGCCGACCTCGACGCCCAGGTCGCCGCGCGCGACCATGACCCCGTCGCTGACCTTGATGATCGCATCCAGGGCTTTGTCGTCGGCGACTGCTTCGGCGCGTTCGATCTTGGCGATGATCCAGGCTTTGCTGCCCGCGGCCTGGACGAGCTTGCGCGCCTCCTGGATGTCGCTGCCATAGCGCGGAAAAGACACCGCCACATAATCCATTTCCAGTTCGGCGGCCAGTTTGATGTCTTCTTTGTCTTTATCGGTGAGGCTGGGAGCGGAAATGCCGCCGCCGCGACGGTTGATGCCTTTGTTATTGGATAACGGCCCGCCCACGGTGACGACGGTATGCACCGCATGTTCCTCAACATTTTCGACCATGAGCACGACCCGGCCGTCGTCCAGCAACAGCTCGTCCCCCGGATGGCAGTCCTGGACCAGACTGGGATAGTCGATGCCCACGATGGTCTCGTCGCCTTCGTCGACGGGGTGCTGGTTGGACAAGGTGAACGGCTGGCCGGCGCGCAGCGTGACTTTGGAGTTCTTGAAGCGCGCGATGCGTATCTTCGGCCCTTGCAGGTCGCCCATGATGGCGACGTACTTGCCATTCTTTTCAGATAGTTCGCGCACCAGCTTCGCCCGCTGCCTATGGTCGTCGGCGTCGCCATGCGAAAAGTTCAGCCGGGCGACGTCCATCCCGGCCAGAATGAGCTGTTCGATTCTTTCGGGACTGGAGCTGGCTGGCCCCAGGGTGGCGACAATTTTGGTACGGCGTCTGGTCATGGCGGGATGGTCCGATGTTGCGCTGGCGCTTATGCGCGGTGATAAGGATGCCCGGACAGGATGGCCCAGGCC
>JAEWEH010000410.1 GCA_023389535.1 Pseudomonadota bacterium | reverse complement strand
CGCGTCCAACGTGTGCAACAAGCGCAAGTCGCCAAGGATGCGCCGGTACGCATGTACTACGCCGGCTGGTCCGCCTCGACAGGCGAGGCCGACTGGGCCTTGCGCCCCTTGCTGGCCACCAGCGGCTGGCCGCCCGTTTTCAACAATACCGCGTATTACTCCAACAAGCAGGTTGACGAAGACATCCGCAAGGCCTTGTTGACTACGAACGATGAAGAAAAGACCAAGCTGTATGCCGACGCACAGGATCAAATCTGGAAGGACGCGCCGTGGGCCTTCTTGGTCACCATCAAACTGCTGTCTGTGCACAACAAGAACCTGAGCGGGTTCAAAGTGATGCCCGACGGCTCCTTCATGTACAAGGACGTTGAACTGAAACAGTGATGGATACGGGGCCCGCACACGCTGCGCCGGCCTGTGCCGGTGCGCCGAGGCAGGGCCCCGCCCGTCATGCCGCCGATCCAAGCGGCTTAATCACCCTGTCGGCGGTCAGACCCGGCCGGCGTTTCACCAGGCGCTCATGTTTACATTTATAGTCAAACGCTTACTCGGCATCATTCCCACCCTGCTTCTGGTGGCAGTGGTGGTGTTTCTGTTTGTGCACGCCCTGCCAGGCGACCCCGCACGCCTTGCCGCCGGGCCCGAGGCCAACCAGGCGACGGTGGAAGTGGTGCGGCACCAACTGGGACTAGACCTTCCTTTGCCCGAGCAGTTCTTCAATTACGTCACGCATCTGCTGCAAGGGGACCTGGGTCATTCCTTGCGAACCAAACGCCCCGTCACCGTCGAAATCGGCGAGCGTTTCATGCCGACCATGCTGCTCACCTTCACAAGCATGGCCTGGTCGGTGGTGTTCGGCCTGGTGATCGGCGTGATATCCGCCGTCTGGCGCAATCGCTTTCCGGACCGCGTCGGGATGACGCTGGCCGTATCGGGCATTTCCTTTCCGTCCTTCGCACTGGGCATGGTGCTAATGCAGATTTTCTCGGTGCAGTTGGGATGGTTTCCGACGGTGGGGGCCGGCACCTGGCTGCACTATGTATTGCCCTCCATTACCCTGGGCGCCGGCGTTGCAGCGGTGATGGCGCGCTTCACACGGGCGGCCTTCATCGAAGTCATGCAGGAAGACTACGTGCGCACGGCGCGCGCCAAAGGCCTGGCCGAGCGCGTGGTGATCATCAAGCACACTTTCCGCAACGCCTTGATTCCCGTCGTCACCATGATGGGCCTGCAGTTCGGTTTCCTGCTGGGCGGGTCCATTGTGGTCGAGGCCGTGTTCGCCTGGCCCGGCATGGGCAGCCTGCTGATCGACTCAGTGAACATGCGCGACTACCCGGTCATCCAAGGACTCATCCTGCTGTTTTCACTGGAGTTCATTCTGATCAATTTGATCGTCGACGTCATGTACGGCCTGATCAATCCCACCATACGCTACAAGTGAGGCGATTGCGATGACGCAAGCAACAGCGGCCGCCACGGCGAGCACCGACAACGCACCCATACGCACACCCATGCGGGAATTCTGGCGCAAGTTCCGCAAGCAGACACTTGCTGTATGGGCCGGCATTTTCGTGCTCGGGCTGATTTTGGTCGCGATTCTCGCGCCCTGGATCGTACCTTTCGACGCCGAGAACTTCTTTGACTACGACGCGCTGAACAGCCCGCCGACCTTGACGCACTGGCTAGGCGTCGACTCCTTGGGGCGCGACATCTTCAGCCGGATCCTCATGGGCGCGCGTATTTCCCTGGCGGCAGGTTTTATTTCCGTCGCACTGGGCGCTCTAGTCGGGACGGTGCTCGGCTTGCTGGCAGGTTATTACGAGGGCTGGTGGGACCGCATCACCATGCGTATCTCCGATGTGCTGCTCGCCTTCCCCGGCATCCTGCTGGCCATAGGCGTGGTGGCGGTGCTGGGCTCCAGCATGGTGAACGTGATCATCGCCGTGGCGATCTTCAGCGTCCCCGCCTTTGCGCGCCTGGTGCGCGGCAGCACGCTGGCGATCAAGAACATGACCTACATCGAAGCCATGCGCAGCATTGGCGCATCCGACCGCGTCATTATCTTTCGCCACATTCTGCCGGGAACCATATCGCCCATCGTCGTGTATGGCACCATGCGCATCGGCACATCCATCATCACCGCCGCCAGCCTGTCCTTCCTGGGCATGGGCGCACAGCCGCCCACCCCGGAATGGGGTGCGATGCTGAATGAAGCACGCGCCGACATGCTGCTGGCGCCCCACGTTGCCATCTTCCCCGCACTGGCCATCTTCCTGACGGTGCTTGCCTTCAACCTGCTGGGCGATGGATTACGCGACGCCCTGGATCCCAAGATCGACCGCTAACCAGACGTGGCTCACCCCGCTTCACGCGGCGCGCCTCGCTCTGGCGCGCGCCCCGCAACTTCGAGCCCTACAGAATATTGAATGTCTAAACTCAACTACCCCCGCATCGGCGTCCTGCCCGCCGGCGCTCATGATCGTATCAGCGACGTGGCCGGCGTCACGGTCGGACACGCCACGCTGGACCAGGGCGACGTACAGACCGGGGTCACCGTGATTCACCCGCACGACGGCGACCCTTTTCTCGAGCGCGTCCCCGCCGCGGCCAGCGTCATCAATGGCTTCGGTAAAAGCATTGGACTGGTGCAGCTGGACGAGCTGGGAGTCATCGAGACACCCATCGCCTTGACCAACACGTTCTCGGTCGGGGATGTGGCAAGGGCCCAGTTGCGTCAGGCCATCGCCCGCCATCCCGAAATCGGACGGGACTGGCCCACCGCCAACCCGCTGGTGCTTGAATGCAATGACGGCTATCTGAATGACATTCAGGCCTTCGCGGTGTGCAGCGAGCACTACGAACAGGCCGATGCTTGCGCCTCTGCCGATTTTGCGCAAGGCTCGGTGGGCGCCGGCCGCGGCATGTCTTGTTTTCAGCTGAAGGGCGGCATCGGCTCGTCCTCCCGCATTGCCGTCACTAACAACGGGCGATCCTATACGGTGGGAGCCTTGGTGCTGGCCAATTTCGGCCAGCAATCACGGCTCACGGTGGACGGCGTGGCGGTCGGGCAACGATTGGCCGCAACCCACCCACCGACTTCGCCGCCCGATCCCCAGGAAGAGCCCGACAAAGGGTCGATCATCATCATTCTGGCCACTGACGCAACCCTGGATTCCCGCCAGTTGCGTCGCCTGTCCCTACGCGCCGCCGCCGGACTGGCCCGCACCGGCTCCGTTTATGGGCACGGCAGCGGCGACATCGTCCTGGCCTTCAGTACCGCCTACCGCATACCCTATGCGTCCGATGCGGCCATGCCGGCGGTCGCCATGCTGCATGAATCCAGCCTGGACCCACTTTTTGCAGCGGCCGCCGAAGCCACCGAGCAAGCCATCATCACGGCGCTCTGGGCCGCCTCGTCCGTGACAGGGCGAGATGGCCACCGTCGCCCTGCCGTCACGGAATTGCTGCCAGCATGGCGCGACCTATTGCAAGGAGATGAACAATGAAGGTCCTGATTTCCGTCGATATCGAAGGTGTGGCCGGCGTCACCCATGCTGAACAGGTTCGGCCGGGCAACCCCGAATACGAACGCGCCCGCGGCTGGATGACCGCCGAAGCGGATGCGGCCATACGCGGCGCATTCGAAGGCGGTGCATCCGATGTGCTGGTCAACGATTCGCACGGCAGTTTTCGCAATCTGCTGCTTGACCGCATCGACGGGCGCGCCCGCCTGGTGACCGGCAAGCCGCGCTACCTGGGCATGATGTCAGGCGCCGAACAGCAGTGCCACGCCGTCTTCCTGATCGGCTATCACGCCGGCGCCGGCCAGCAAGGCGTATTGGCTCACACCATCAACAGCTTTGCCTTTCGCCGCGTCACTGTGAACGGCGAAGAGCTGAACGAGGCAGGCC
>JAEWEH010000402.1 GCA_023389535.1 Pseudomonadota bacterium | reverse complement strand
ATACTCATGACCCACAAGATAGCGGTACTGCCGGGCGACGGCATAGGCCCCGAGATCACCGAACAAGCTGTGCGCGTGCTCAGCGCGCTGGACCTGGACCTGGAACTGCAGAGCGCGCCGGTCGGTGGCGCTGCCTACGAAGCCCAGGAACACCCCTTGCCAGCCTCTACGCTGGAATTGGCCCAGTCTTCCGCGGCAGTGCTGTTCGGTGCGGTCGGCGACTGGAAATACGACAGCCTGCCGCGCGAGCTGCGTCCCGAGCAGGCCATCCTGGGTTTGCGCAAGGCCATGGGCTTGTTCGCCAACCTGCGTCCGGCCATTTTGTATCCGCAGTTGGCCAATGCGTCGTCGCTCAAGCCTGAAGTCGTCGCGGGGTTGGACATCCTGATTGTGCGCGAACTGACGGGGGACATTTATTTCGGCCAGCCGCGCGGTGTGCGCGAAGTCCAGGAAGGCGCCTTCAAAGGCGAGCGCCAGGGTTTCGATACCATGCACTATGCAGAATCCGAAGTGCGGCGCATTGCGCATGTGGCTTTCCAGGCCGCCGACAAGCGCAACAAGCGGCTGTGCAGCGTCGACAAGGCCAATGTACTGGAAACCTCGCAGTTCTGGCGCGACATCATGATCAGTGTCGCGGCGGAATATCCGCAGGTCGAACTGTCCCACATGTACGTGGACAACGCCGCCATGCAGCTGGTGCGTGCGCCCAAAGCGTTCGATGTCATTGTCACCGGCAACTTATTCGGCGATATCCTGTCCGACGAAGCTGCGATGCTGACCGGTTCCATCGGCATGCTGCCTTCCGCATCGCTGAATGCGGCCAATCAGGGCCTGTACGAACCCAGCCACGGCTCGGCCCCGGACATCGCCGGGAAGAATGTGGCCAACCCCCTGGCCACCATACTTTCGGCCGCCATGCTGCTGCGTTATTCGTTGAACCAGCCGAATCACGCACAGCGTATCGAGGCCGCCGTGCAGGCCGTGCTCGAGCAAGGTTTGCGCACCGCCGACATCTTCGAGGAAGGTACGACCAAGGTTTCCACCAGCCAAATGGGTGATGCGGTGCTGAAAGCATTAAAATAATGCTTTACGCCTTCTTTTATCTTTATTTAAGCGACTTAACATGAGCCAAGCAGTGGGTTTAGTCGGTTGGCGCGGCATGGTGGGATCTGTCCTCATGCAGCGCATGCGCGACGAGAATGATTTTTCCTTATTTCATCCGGTGTTTTTTTCCACCAGCAATGCTGGTGGCGCAGCGCCAGCCTGGGCCGAAGGCGCCGGCGCCTTGCAAGATGCCTACGACATCGATGCGCTGAAAAAACTTCCCATCATTCTTACCGCCCAGGGCGGCGACTACACCACCGCCGTCTATCCGAAGCTGCGCGCTGCGGGCTGGGACGGCGTCTGGATAGACGCGGCCAGCACTTTGCGCATGGCCGACGACGCCATCATCGTGCTGGACCCAGTCAATCGCCCCGTCATCGATGCCGCCTTGCAGCGTGGCGTGAAGAACTTTGTCGGCGGCAACTGCACTGTCAGCTGCATGCTGATGGGCTTGGCCGGTCTGTTCAACCAGGATCTGATCGACTGGATGAGCAGCATGACGTACCAAGCCGCTTCCGGCGGCGGGGCGCAGCACATGCGTGAACTGCTCACACAGTTTGGCCTGCTCAACAGCGCCGTCAAGCCTTTGCTGGATGATCCCGCCTCGGCCATCTTGGAAATTGATCGCGGCGTCTTGCAGACCCAGCAAGATCCAGACTTGCCTCGCGACCATTTTGGCGTGCCGCTGGGCGGCAACCTGATTCCCTGGATCGACAAGGATCTGGGCAACGGCGTGTCGCGCGAAGAATGGAAGGCCGAAGCCGAGACCAACAAGATCCTGGGCCGCGGTCCGGCTTTCGGGACGCCCGCCACGCCTATCGATGGCCTGTGCGTGCGTATAGGCGCCATGCGCTGCCACAGCCAGGCCTTGACGATCAAGCTCAAGCGCGATATTCCGCTGGACGAAATATCCGACATCCTCAGCCAAGGGTCCAAATGGGCGAAAGTCGTTCCCAACGAGCGCGAGGCCACGATGAACCAGCTTACACCGGTCGCGGTTACGGGCACTTTGGATATCCCCGTGGGCCGTCTGCGCAAAATGTCAATGGGACAAGAGTATCTCAGCGCATTTACCGTGGGGGATCAGCTATTATGGGGGGCTGCTGAACCGCTACGTCGCATGTTGCGCATAACTTTGGGTGAACTCTGATAATGACTATGTCCCGCGGTGTGTCTTCGTCTTTTGCGTTAGTCTTGAATACTAAACCTTTAGTCGGGGCGCTCGCGGCGGCATTGCTATTATGCCCGCCGGCATACGCGGCCAGTTTCGGGCACTCGCGTATTGTGTCCAACCTGGGCCAGCCGCTGGGCATCGATATCCCGGTCAGCCAGCTCAGTGCCGACGAATTGCGTACGCTGGTGGTGACGCCTGCTCCCATGTCCGCATGGCAGCAGGCGGGGTTGACCCCGCCCGTCGATTTGGCGGACTTGCAGGTGCACGTCATCGATGGCTACACGGCCGGCGCCAAGGTCATACAGTTGCGTTCCAGCCAGGCATTTGACCGGCCCGTGGCCGATGTGCTGCTGGATGTGCGTACTTCTACCGGCCAGCAGCGTTATCAGGTCAGCTTGCTGGCCCAGGGCGGAACGGTTCCGGGGGCGGCGCAGCGCAGTTCTGAGCTCAGGGCCGGATCAAACACGGGCGCGCCGAAGGCGGGCTACACGATCAAGGTCCGGCGTGGCGACACCATGTTCGCCATTGCACAGCGTAACGCCGTGCAGGGGGCCAGTGTCTATCAAGTCATGATTGCCCTGCAGCGAGCAAATCCGCGCGCATTCATTCACGGCAACATCAATCTGGTCAAGGCGGGCGCCAACCTGACGATGCCGGGCGTGGCCGACATAACCTCCATTTCCGATCGCGAAGCACGCCGCATCTTCATGCAGCAGGTTCGTGAATTCGCGTTGTATCGCCAGCGCGTCGCGGCAGGCGCGACGCCGGTGGGAACTCAGGGCGATGCAGCGGCTGGGCAGGTATCCGCGGCGGGCGCCGAGCCCCAGGCCGTCGTCCCGGGCCAGCCACAAGATCAACTGCGTTTATCCCGGGGATCCCCAACCCCTGACGCCGTTGCGGGCGGCGCTTCCGCTGCAGGCGCAGATGGATCGTCGGCCGACGCCCGATCCGACGACGCGCTTGCAACCCGCAAAGGTATCGAAGAGTCCGAGCAGCGCGTTTCGCAGCTGGAGCAGAACGTCAAGAATCTTAGCGAAGCGCTGCAAGCGCAAGGCGGCGCCGCCTCAGGGCTCATTGTCGATGGCGCGAAAGGCCTTGGTCAAACCCTTGCAGATGCAGTCGGAGCGTCGGATGCGTCAGAAGAGACTGCGCAGTCTGGCAATGGGGCGGCGGCCGGAAGCGGAAAAGCAGGCGGCGCAACGCAAAATGCCAACGTAGCGGGCGGCAACTCAGGGGCCGCTGCCATAGCGGGTGCCAACGCGGGCGGAAACCCATCGGCTGATACGCAGCGCCCAGACAGTGGCGCCGCAAATGGTCAACACTCCGCCGGCGGTGGCAGTTCCGGCAACGGATCAGCGCCTGCGAACGCAAGCCATGCCGGATCCACCGGCGGGAACGCGACCGGTGGTAGCGCCACTAGCGGGACTTCCACTAACGGAAATTCCACCACCGGCACTCCCGCGCCTGGTAGCAGCGCCACTGCTCAGGCGGGCGCTGCAGCTGCCGCGAACGGCGCCGGTTCCGCCAACGGTACAACTGCCGCGAACGCTGCGGGTTCCGCCAATGGAACCAATGCCACGAGCGGTGCGGCTACCGCGAACGGAGCAGCTGCCACGAATAGTGCGGTTCCTCCCAACGGCACGGCCGCCGCGAGCGGTTCCAGCCCCGCTGCAAGCAGCTCAGCCCAGGGCGGCGCGGCGGATAGCGGCTCGGCCGGACAAGCTTCGGGTGCAGCCGTGCCGACGCCCGACCGCCCCAGCGGCGGCAGTGACAAGGCAGGCGGTGCCAATTCCGCGGGCTTCGCACCATCTATTCCCGGCAGCGCTCCTTCAGCGGCCGGGGCCAATGGCGGAACATCAAGAGCCGATACCGCCCCAGGCACGGCCTCAGACAAGCAAGTCGATGGGGCTTCGAATAACGATTCACATTCCACTAAGGCAGAGCAGAGCGTGTCGTGGTTACAAGAACACATGCTGGGTGTCATCACCGGCGTGCTGGCGTTTATCGTGTTGGTCATCGCCTGGCTGCTGCGCCGGGCAAATTCCGCGAACCGGGATGGTGCTGATGGCCAAGGCGTCATCACGGATGCCATGGTCCAGGAAAAGCTTGAACAGATTAACCTGAATCTGGATGATGGCGCCGAGACGCCGCGACACCGGCGCAGCTGATTGCCCATGCCGCGCATTGCGTTAGGCATTGCCTATGACGGTTCCCAATGGCTGGGCTGGCAGACCCAGCCCAGCGGCCGGACGGTGCAGGACACGGTGGAAGCGGCGCTGGCGCAATTCCTGGCGCAACCTGTGTCGACGATATGTGCCGGCCGTACAGACACCGGCGTACACGCATTGGGCCAGGTCGTGCATCTGGATACCACCGCCGAACGGCGCCCTGAATCCTGGATGCGGGG
>JAEWEH010000350.1 GCA_023389535.1 Pseudomonadota bacterium | reverse complement strand
TTGCCGCACAGTGCCCAGTATGAAGTCGATATCCGGCGAGTCACCTGAATAGTAGGCGCGAGCCATGCGGTTGGGAAAACCCGAACAGCCCCGAAAGTGGGCGATCACGACCACCCAGCCGCGCGCCCGAAAATGCTGTGCTATCGCTTGGGCGTAGTGACTATGGCTGCTGCCTTCAAGGCCGTGGAACAAGACCAGCGCGGGGGTGTCCGCGTCGCTTTGCAGGGACTGCCAGTCGCCATCCTGGAACCAGCGCCTTGCGGCGGTCTTTGCCAGCCGCGGATCGGGTTCTGCCGCTTGGCCGTTCGCCAAGCGGTCCGAATACAGGCCCGGCGCGGTCCAGTCGAAATCCAGGAAATCACCATCGGTGGTATCCACCCGTTCACGTACGAAGGAGATGCGATGGTATCGGGCCGCAACCGCGCCATAGAGCGTCTGCAGGTGGCTACCCGGCAGCCAGGCGGGAACCGGGCACGGAGAGGTGTCGATTCTTGCTGTCACGGACGCATTCAATGTAGGGTGTCGGGGCGGTCTTGCAGATCGAACAGCCCGGCGTCCTGCGGCGCGTGCGAGGCGTGGTGCAACACCATCCTCCAGCCTGTGCGGCCTTTATGAAAGATATTGGTGGTGTAGCAATGGGCTGATTGCTCGCCCTGCGGTGTGACGATGGTAATTTGTTCGATCAATACGTGGACCGAGGTCATGACGTTGGTCATGATCATGGGCCTGATCGCCTTGATTGCCACGGGCCCATTGGCAAAGATCTGCTGCCACGCGCTTTGCATGGCGTCGTGGCCTATTGTGCGCATGCCGCCCGGGTGTATGCAGACGACTTCCTCGTCGTCGGCCCAGACGCGCATCATCATGGACAGATCTGCCTGGCGCAGCGCTTCGTAGAAAGCCTGCTCGGCCTCTTGCGGCGTGGTGAACATAAAGAGAAATCCCTGGGGGCTTGACGCAGGCGGCCGGTGCGCCGCTTGGAGCCTGTTGACAGGCCCTAATGGCCGTGAACTTTTTCGCCTTCCTTCAACTGATAACTGGCGCTGCAGTAGGGGCACACCGCCTTGCCGGTTTTGACCACTTCTATGTAGACGCGGGGATGCATGCTCCAGAGCGGAGCGCGCGGACCTGGGCAATATAGCGGCAAATCACTGGCTTCGACAAATATGGTTTCGTCTTTAGGGATGGCGGGTACGGAGGCGCTGCTCATGTTGAATCCTAGAAATGGTGCGATGGGCGGCAAGGCGGGTGCCGGTCAGACCTTGCTCAGCCAGTGATGATATTTGGCATTCTTGCCGTTTACCACGTCGAAGAAAGCCTGTTGCAGTTGTTCGGTAACCGGACCGCGTCGGCCTTTACCGATGACCCGGCGGTCGATTTCCCTGATCGGGGTGACTTCCGCGGCCGTACCGCTGAAGAAGGCTTCGTCGGCGATATAGAGATCGTCGCGCGTCAGGCGCTTGGTTTGCAATGGGATGCCCAGATCGGCCGCCAGCGAGTGGATGGTGGAACGGGTGATGCCGGTGAGCGCCGAGGCGATCTCTGGTTCACAGAGCACGCCGTCCTTGACGATAAAGATGTTTTCGCCCGAACCTTCCGCCACAAAGCCTTCGGTATCCAGCAAAATGGCTTCGTCGTAGCCGTGGTCCAGTGCTTCCGTGTTGGCCAGGATGGAGTTGGCGTACGTGCTGGCCAGCTTGGCGCGCGGCATGGTCACGTTGACATGCTGGCGGGCATAAGACGAAATCTTGACGCGGATGCCTTGTTCCAGGGCGGATTCGCCCAGATACGCGCCCCAGGGCCATGCGGCGATCGCCACATGCACCGTGGCGCCTTTGGGGGATACGCCCATTTTCTCCGAACCGTAGAAAACCAGCGGCCGAATGTAGCAGGACTGCAGCTTATTGGCGCGTACGACTTCCAGTTGAGCGGCATTGATGGCCGCCTGGTCGTAGGGGATTTCCATTTGGTAGATATGCGCGGAATTGAACAGCCGGCGCGTATGATCCTGGAGCCGGAAAATCGCTGTGCCCAGATCGGTGTCGTACGCGCGCACGCCTTCGAATACGGCCAGGCCGTAATGCAAGGAATGGGTGAGGACATGGGTTGTGGCGTTGCGCCAGGGCACGAGCTTGCCGTCGTACCATATCAAGCCATCGCGATCGGACATCGACATAGGGGTCTCCCAAAGATGAGGCTTGATTGTACCAAGGGCAGGGGCCTTACAATAGCTGCTTTTCCTATGAGGTTGCAGGGCTGTGCTTGCTTGCAGAATTCCCCGGTGGTGGCCCGATGCCGGCAAAAGGCGGCTTTTCAAGACTGGTTTCTTCGACGTTTTCAGTACGCTCGTCGGCACCAGTACATGGGGGTTCGTGACGGGCATCGCCATGGTCAAGTCGGGCTTGACGGAACTCATGGCAACGCTGATGACGCTGCTGGTTTATGCCGGCTCGGCGCAGCTGACCTCGTTGCCGCTGATCGAATCATGGGCGCCCGTGTGGCTGGTTTTCGCTGCCGGCATGGTGGTGAATATCCGCTTTGTCATTTTCGGCGCCGCCTTGCATCCTTATTTCCGGCACATGACATGGCCGCGCAGGCTGGGCCTGGGCTTTTTCTCCAGCGACATTTCCTTTGTGTTTTTCATGTCGAGATATGGAGACAGCAAAGAAAAGGGCACATCGGAACAGCTTTGGTACGTTCTGGGCATCGTCATACCCGGGTGGATCTCATG
>JAEWEH010000483.1 GCA_023389535.1 Pseudomonadota bacterium | reverse complement strand
ACGATGGACGGCTGGGGTTTAACCAAGGAATGGATGCACGGCATCAACCGGCGTCTTATCATTCTGCGCGTCACGGGCTTTGGGCAGACAGGCCCTTACCGCAATCGCCCCGGTTTTGCGCGTGTGTTCGAGTCGATGAGCGGCTTTACCCGCATGTGCGGCGAGGCGGGCGGCAGCCCGCTGCATCTGGGCTATCCGGTTTCCGATGCGGTGGGTGGGTTGTTCGGAGCGATCGGCATCCTGGCCGAGCTGAGCCGGCTTAGAGCGCAGCCCGATAGTGGCGGCCAGGAAATCGACGTATCCGTGACCGAGGCCATGCTGCGCACGCTGGATTTCATGGCCATCGAGTACGATCAACTGGGCGCCACGCGTGTGGGTTCTGGCAATCTCAGTCAGTATGCCGCGCCCGGCAATATCTATCGGACGCGGGATGGCAAATGGGCGTCCATCGCGGCTTCTACCCAAAGCATTTATAAGCGGCTGTGCCAGGCCCTGGATTTACAGGAGCTGCTGGCGGACGCACGATTTGCGGACAATCCGTCGCGCGTGGCGAATCGAGAGGTCTTGGATCAGATACTGGCGGGTCGTATCGCGGAATTGCCCCTACACGAACTGCAGGAGCGGCTGGATCGCAGCCACGTGGGCTTTTCGCCCATCTATGATGCTTCCGATGTCATGGCGGACCCGCACTTCCAGGCCCGCGAAGCGATCGTGACGGTGGACGACGGCGAATTGGGGCCGGTGCGCATGCAGTGCGTCGTACCGAGGTTTGCCCAGACGCCTGGCCAAGTTCGCAATGCGGGGCCCGCGATCGGTCAGGACAACGAGCAAGTGTACAAGTCGCTCGGATTCAGCGATAGCGATATGGAAGACATGCGCCGGCTAGGCGCCATATAGAGCGGTGCTTCAAACACCCCATAAACCAGGCGGCAAACTGAAGGAGACAAACGATGAAACGGATGGTGCTTTCTTTATTGATGACCATGGCGGTTTCCTGCGCTTACGCTCAGGGCGACAAGGTCAACAAGATTATTGTGGGCTTTCCCCCAGGGCAGGCAACCGACCAAGTGGCCAGGCTGCTTGCGCAGCAGTTGTCGCAGGAACTGAAGGAAAACTTTATCGTCGAGAACAGGCCCGGGCAGGGCGGCAGCGTGGCTTTGGCCTCGTTGGCGCGTAGCGAACCGGACGGCAATACCATGGTGTTGGCCGCGCTGGCGTCGCTGGTGGTGAACCCGCATCTCTATAAGAATGTCGGGTACGCCACCCTCAGTGACTTTGAGCTGGTTTCATTGGTGGCTGACCTGCCCATGCTGCTCGTCGTCAACCCCGATGTCCCCGTGCAATCCTATTCCGAACTTGTTTCCTATGCCAAGGCGCACCCGGGCAAGCTGAATTATGCGTCTTCGGGCAATGGCACGCTGTCGCATTTGGGCATGGAAGAACTCAAGCGGCATACCGGCACGCAGATCGCGCATATCCCTTATTCCGGCAGCGCCCGCTCGATGATGGATGTGGTGGGCGGCGGGGTGCAAGTGGCGATCGACACGGTTGCCGCGACGCAGTCGCAGATCCGCGGTGGCAAGCTGCGGCTGCTGGCGACGACCTATTCCGAGCGCCTGCCCGCATTTCCGGACACGCCTACTGTCGCCGAGCTGGGCGTGAAGGACTTCAGGCTTAGCGCATGGCTGGGCTTGATCATGCCCAAGGGCACGCCCCCCGAGAGGGTGGCGGCATTGAATGCGGCGGCGCTGAAGGTGGTTCAATCGGCCGAAGTGCAAAGCAAGTACGCTGCACTGGGCGCTGTGCCGCGTACCATGCCTACGCCAGAATTCCGCGCCTTTGTGGAGTCGGAATACAAGCGCTGGGGTGATGGCGTGCAGCAAGCGGCGTTGAAGGTGGACTGATTTCTACGAAGCAATAGCCAGGCGCGTGGGGGCTGCGAGCGCGGGTGCAGCAGTCTGGCCGGATACGCGGGCGGGCCGCTCCAGGCTGGTTTTCTTGCCGGTGTTCAGGACTTCGATGGCCAGGCGCAGGTCGGCGGATTCGTCGGCTAGCTGTTTTACGGTGTTGCCCAGGTCCTGCACCAGTCCGGCGTTGCGGTGGGTGACGCCGTCCATTTGCGCAATGGCCTGGTTGATCTGTTCCAGTCCGCTGGATTGCTGAACCGAAGCGACGGATATTTCGCCCATGATGTCGGTGACGCGGCGGACGGATTCGACGATTTCGTTCATGGTTTGCCCGGCGAGTTCGGCTTGGTCCGATCCCACCGCCATCCGCTGAACGGATTCGTCGATCAAGGCCTTGATCTCTTTCGCGGCCGAGGCGCTCTTCTGGGCCAGGCTGCGCACCTCGCCGGCGACCACGGCGAAGCCTCTGCCGGCTTCGCCGGCGCGCGCTGACTCGACGGCCGCATTCAATGCCAGGATGTTGGTCTGGAAGGCGATTTCTTCTATCAATGCAACGATGTCGCTGATCTTGCGCGAGCTGCTGTGGATGTCTTGCATGGTGGCCACCACGTCGCTGACCACGTCGCCGCCGCGCTGCGCAGTCTGCATGCTGGCGTCGGCCAGTTCGCTGGCCAAGTGGGCGTTGTCGGCGTTCTGTTTGACGGTGACGGTCAGTTCTTCCATGCTGGCAGCCGTTTCCTGCAGGGATGCGGCCTGGTCCTCGGTGCGGGCGGATAGATCCGTGTTGCTGGTATCCAGTACTTGGGCCATGCGCGCGGTGGCATAGGCGCTGGCATGCACGTCATTGGCGATGCCCAGCAGGCTCTTGCGCATCAAGTCCAGGTAAAAATAAAGATTGCCGACTTCGCCTTTGCTGTCGGCATCGATGTCGATCTGCAGATTGCCTGCGGCGATCTGGCGGGCGATTTTGGCGGCGCCTTCCAAAGGCTTGATGACGCGTTGTGCGATCCGCCAGCCATAGGCCAGGTTGGCCAGGGTGGCAACGCCGATGCCGGCCAGTGCCCAGGCCTGGTAGGGCGCGGGTATGCCGCCCATCATGGCCAATGCGCTGGCGACGGCAATGGTGGCGGTGGAAAGGATGGCCATGCGGAACATGCCCGCGCGCAAGCTGTCTTCGAAGGGCAGCTTGGCAATATCCAGGATGCGCCGCCAGCCCACGCGCACACGCTGTCCCTGTTTGACCGCATAGCCGCGGCTGTTGCCGGCGTTGATCTCATCGTAGAAAGCCTGGGCGGCGTCTATTTGTTCTTGCGTAGGCTTGATGCGCACCGAGGCGTAGCCGGTGATTTCGCCATGCTCGTAGATGGGGGCGGCATTGGCGAGCACCCAATAGTAGCCGCCGTCCTTGCGGCGGTTCTTGACCATGCCCAGCCATGGCCGGCGGGCTTGCAGGCTGTCCCATAAATCCTGGAAGGCCGCCGGCGGCATGTCGGGGTGGCGAATGATATTGTGGGGCTTGCCTATCAGTTCTTCGCGCGTATAGCCGCTGATTTCAATGAAGGCTGGATTGGCATAGGTGAGCCGGCCTTTCTTGTCTGTTTTCGAAATAAGGTATTGATCGGCGCGAAGCTTGGTTTCAACGTTGTAGACGGGCAGGTTGGTGCGCATGGCGAAGGTGAATCGTCTCAAGTGCCGGGATGTATTGCAAAGCCCGGCTTCTGTTATTGGTGAATGGCGGATGGTAAGGCGACAGCTATGCCGGCGTCTTGATATGGATCATGTTTTGCCGTTAATGCATCACCTGGCAGGTCCGCCATGGCCTCATAAAGAATCGGCCCCTTGCGGGGCCGGTGTGTTGCGGTATTGCTAAGGCTTGGATGTTAGTAGAGTACCTCGGGCAGCCATAGCCCTATGCCAGGGAACAGGTACAACAGTACGATGGCAATGATCTGTATCCCCATGAACGGCAGCATGCCTGCAAAGATCTGGTTCAGCGTAACGTGCGGCGGCGCGACGCCCTTCAAATAGAAGGCCGACATGGCCACAGGCGGGGACAGGAAGGCCGTTTGCAAGTTCAACGCCACCAATAGCCCGAAGAACAGCGGGTCGATCTGGTAGTGTGCCAGCAGCGGCAGGAAGATGGGCATGAAGATCACAATGATCTCTGTCCATTCCAGCGGCCATCCCAACAAGAAGATGACGATCTGCGCCAGGATCAAGAACTGGATCGGAGTCAGATCCATGCCCAGCACCCAGTTGTTGATGATTTCCTGGCCGCCCAGCAGTGCGAACGCTGCGGAGAAGATGCTGGACCCTACGAACAGCCAGCACACCATCGCACTGGTCTTGGCTGCCAGGTACACGGACTCCTTCATCATGTCCAGGTTCAGGCGCCGGTACGCCAGCGCCAGCAGGATGCCACCGAACGATCCCATGGCCGCCGCTTCGGATGGTGTTGCCAGGCCGAAGACGATACTGCCCAGTACCGCAAGGATCAGGATGGCCAGCGGGAAGAAGGAGCTGAGCAGCATCTTGAAGATTTCCAGGCGCGCGAAGGTGAACATCGCATAGAAAATCAACAAGAATACGGCCCCGACGACCAGGGTGATCCAGAACGCCTTGGGCGCCGGCACATTTGCCGAATCGGCGGCTTCGTCGGCGGCTGCATCGGCCGGACCGTTTGCAGCGGGGTCCGCCACGGTGCTTTCAGCGCCCAGTGCTTCCGCACCTTCGGGCTCTTGCAGGCCGCCGACGCTGGAGTAGTCGGTGGGTTCGCCGGCAAAGCCGCCCATCTCGACCAGGCCCGTGGCTTCCTGTGGCGCTGGCGCCGTGACGATGTTGTATGTCAGGCCCATTGCAGCTACAAATACCAGCGCGGGCAGCAGGGCGACGAACATGTGAGATAGCAGAGTGCCCATGGGGACGTCGGCGTTGCGCTTGCCCTTCATGGCGCCCACCAGGCCCGGTAGGGCCCGGTTACTGATGGAGCCCTTGATGGTCTGGGCGAATTCGGGCAATGTGACCCGCCGTTCTTCCGCTGACAGGGGGGGAGCCGACTTGGGGCTTACCTTCGCCACGATCATGACGTAGAACACGTACAGCAGGGCCAGCATGATGCCGGGGAAGAAGGCCCCCGCATACAGCTTGACCACGGACACGCCCGCTACAGCGCCATAGACGATCAGCAGCACCGAAGGCGGGATCATGATGCCCAAGCAGCCGCCGGCTGTGATGGCGCCCGCGGAAATGCGGATGCTGTAGCCGGCCTTCAGCATGGCCGGCAGTGCCAGCAAGCCCATCAGCGTCACGACCGCCCCCACGATACCGGTAGCGGTAGCAAACACGGCGCAAGTGATGATGGTGGCCACCGCCAAGGAACCAGGGACCCTGGCCATGGCCAGGTGCAAGCTCTTGAACAGCTTTTCGATCAGGTTCGCACGTTCCACCAGGTAGCCCATGAAGATGAACAACGGCACCGCGATCAGCACGTCGTTGGTCATGACCGCATAGGTGCGCAATACCATCAGGTCCAGCGTCTGCTCGATGGCTATCTGCGGCCCCATGCCGCGATAGGCCAGGTAGGTGAACATGACCCCCATGCCCATCAAGGTAAAGGCAGTGGGAAAGCCCAGCATGAT
>JAEWEH010000137.1 GCA_023389535.1 Pseudomonadota bacterium | reverse complement strand
GTTCTATTGAAGCTTGCCAGTTACTGTGGCCTTCCGTGGTTCTATTGACGCTTGTCAGTTACTGTGGCGTTCCGTGGTTCTATTGACGCGTGCCGGGTGGCGGGAGCCGGCCTTGCTCCTCGTGACTTGTTAGGCGCGCTGCGCGCCGAGCCCGCGTCGCCTTGCTCATCCGCCCATTCGGGCTCCTTTCGCCTACGGCTCGCTTCCGCCCCGAAAGTCGCCGCGTCCGGCCCCCGCCACCCGTCCCGCTGCGTTGTTGTGTGTTCGTAGCGTCGCTGGGGTGGTTTGGGTGCTTGGCCTTTTTCTGTGTTCGTACATGCTGCTGGAACAGGTCTTGCGCCGTCCCTGCCCCGCGCGCCTGCCGCGCGGGCCGGGACCTTCGGAACGGTTAGGTGCTGGGCTGCTGGATGATCAATGATCAAAGACCAATGACAAAGACCAATGAACGAGCGTAAGCCGTAATGCAAAGGCATAGCCGGTGGGTTGGAGTGGGGGAGCGCTTCATCGCGACCTATCAACCAGCGCCGGAACAGCCTGGGTTCAGCCCGAGCCACAGTGGCAAAAGAAGCTCAGCGACTCCGACCTCACGAACTCCTTCCATGACGCTTCATCAGCCGCAATCGTCCAGGCCTGTGCGGGCGGGCCCGGTTCCGGCGGTTTCGCAAGCGCCGGGCCGGGGCCTGGAATCAGGGGGGCAAGGGCGCGGCTGTTCGAGCAACAAGGGTGTGGGTAGTCCGGGGGACTACCCACGTTGCGAGTTCCGCGACCGCCCTGATTCCTGGTCCCGGCACGGGGAGTGTGCGCCGCAAGGCGCGCACCGCGCGGCGCTAGCCGGAACCGGGCCCGCCCGCGCAGGCCGGGTTCATAGTACAAAACGTGACCGTTATGAACGCGTTCACATCGCGCTGATCCACTCACGTCGCGCTAATGAAAGCCTTCAAGAACTCTTGTGTACGCGCTTCACGCGGTTCGGTGAAGACCTGCTCCGGCGGGCCTTCCTCAACGATGCGGCCTTTGTCGAAGAAGCACACGCGGTCTGAAATCTGCTTGGCGAATTGCATTTCGTGAGTCACCAGCAGCATGGTCAGGTCTTCTTTTTCAGCCAGCCGCTGGATCACGGACAACACTTCGCTGACCAGTTCTGGGTCCAGTGCGGATGTGGGCTCATCGAACAGCATGATGTTGGGCTTCATGGCCAGCGCGCGGGCGATGGCCACGCGCTGCTGCTGGCCGCCGGACAACTGGCTGGGGAATTTGTCAGCCTGATCCGACAAGCCCACCAGTTCCAGGTATTGCTCCGCCCGTTCCAGGGCTTCCCGTTTCGGCAAGCCCAAGGCATGGACCGGTGCTTCGGTGATATTGCGCCGTACCGTCATATGGGGAAAGAGATTGAACTGCTGGAACACCATCCCCATTTCCTTGCGCATTTCGCACAAATGCGGCTCCGAGGCCGGCACCGGCTGGCCATTCTTGTATTCATGCCACAGCGGCTTGCCGGCCACGTAGATAAATCCGTCGTCGATGGTCTCCAGCGTCATCAGGATGCGCAGCACGGTGGATTTCCCCGAACCGGACGGCCCGATGATGGTGACCTTCTCGCCGCGGCGCACCTCAAAGTCAAGGGCATCAAGCACCGTCACATCGCCAAAGCGCTTGACGACCTTGTCGAAGCGGATGATGGGGTCTTCTTGGGTAGTGTCTGCGTCATTCATCTTAAGGGGATTCCACGTTTGGGCAGGCGCCTGTCCAGTTGCCGTATGGCGGCCGCCGCGCATAGCGTCAGCACCAGATACAGTCCGCCCACCATGGAGAGCGGGATCAGGTAGTTGAATGTCCGGTCGCCGATGATCTTCGCCACGTTGAGCATTTCCAGGATGGATACGACGGAAAGCACGGGTACGTCCTTCATGATGGACACCAGGTAGTTGCCCATCGCGGGGATGATGCGGGGTATGGCCTGGGGCAGGATGATGATGCGGAAAATCCGTAAGGCCGATAGATCCAGCGCGCGGGCCGCTTCGGTTTGCCCATGTGCCACGGATTCAATGCCGCCCCGATACACTTCCGACATATAGGCACTGTATTGCACGCCCAGGGCCAGCGCGCCGGTCAGGAAGGCCGGCAGCACGATGCCGTATTCCGGCAAGACGTAGTACAGGAAAAACAACTGCACCAGCAAAGGCGTATCGCGCAGGAACTCGGTAACGAGCCGAGCCGGCCAGGAAATAATCCGCAGACGCGATGACTTCAGCGCGGCCAGCAGCAGCCCCAATATGGCGGCCACGATGAAACCGACCGCAGTCGCTTGCAAGGTCACCCATAAGCCCTTGAGCAGGATGGGAAAGATGGATACCGCAAAGGCCCAGTTGCTGGACGTATCCCATTCGATGCCGAACAGCATGGTTCAGGACCTCCCCGCGCGCCAGCGGCCGACGGACCGTTCCAGCAATTTCATGATGGCTGTCAGCACCAGCGCCATGCCGAAGTACATGAACAGCAGCAGGGTATAAACGGTGACACTGTCTTGGGTGAAGTTGCGTATCTGCTCGGCCCGGAAGGCCAGGTCGCCCAGGCTGATCAGCGAAACCAGCGCCGTATCTTTTAGGTTCTGAATCGCCAGGTTGCCCAGGCTCGGCATCATTTCCGGGATGGCTTGGGGCAGCGAAATTCGCCACAGGGTTTGCCTTGCGGAAAAGTCCAGCGCCTTGGCCGCCTCCAGCTGGGACTTGGGCACGGCCTGTATGGCGCCGCGAACGACCTCGGCGCCATAAGCTCCGATATTCAAGCTAAGCGCCAGGGTGCCGGCCACCACTGGCGGCAGACGCAAGTCCACGCCGATCGCCTGGCCCAGTATAGGCAGCGCAAAATACAGCCAGAACAGTTGCACCAGCAGCGAAGTGCCGCGGAATACCTCGATGAAGGCAATGGCGATGGCTTTGATCGCCCAGTTGTGGGACAGCTTGCCTATGCCGAAAGCGAAGGCGAAAAACGCCCCCAGTACAGTGGAATAAACCGTAAGCTGTATGGTGACCCAGGCCCCTTCAAGCAAGGGGCCGGTGTAGCTGATCCATTCCATAAATAGTGTATAGCGTCGGTAATGACCGCTTTATTCGGCGCAGAGCTGCTCGGTGGTGCGCTTGAAGGATTGCTCGGCGTCTGTGTCGCTGAAGCCATAGTGGCTCATGGTCTTGCGCCAGCCTTCCGTTTGCTTGAATTTGGCCAGCTCCGCATTCACGGCGTCGCGCAAGCTCTCGGAATCCTGGCTGAAGGTGAATCCGCCCCAGCTGCGGGCCGGCACGCCATCGACCACCGGATCCTGGAAGTTCTTGGCGGCTTCGACCTTCTTGCTCTTGTCGGCCAGCTGGCTGACGGTAAGGCTGGTCGCGGCATAGGCGCTGGCCCGGCCGGTGGACACCGTGGATATGGCGTCGGCATTGCTGGAGATGGTGACCATGCGCTCGGCCGGCACGCCCAGTGCCTGCAGGATTTCCAGCTGGTCGGCGCCGGCCATGATGGCTACCTTTTTGTCGGTCTTCGCGAAATCTTCATAGGTATGGACGTCGTCCGGGTTGCCCTGGGCGACCAGCAGGCCCTCGCCGTAAGAGCTGTCAGGCTCCGAGAACAGGACTTCCTTGCAGCGCTGCGGCAGGATCGCCATTTCCGCCGCCACCATGTCGAAGCGATTGGCTCGCAGGCCAGGGATGAGCGAGCCGAAATTCGTGGTGACCCACTCGATCTTCTTGATGCCCAGCTGTTCCATGATGTGCTTGGCGACATCCGGACCCACGCCCTTGGCTTGCCCATCCAGGTCCATATAGCCATAAGGAATTTCGTTGGCGACGGCGATGCGTACATGGCCGCGGTCCTTGATGTCCTGCAGGCTGGCCGCATGGGCCTGCATGGTCAGGCCGCCTGCTGCGACCGCAGCGGCAAAAGTCAGGGTAAGGGCTCGAATCTTGATCATGGCATGTCCTTTTCTGTAGCGGCACACGAGGACTTCGCGCGGCGATATTCTGTTTGTTAACGAATGATAGCTACAAAAATCATACACTATAAAATCATTTGATCTCAAATTAATTGTCTGGGCCTCCGGTGTTTTTTAGCGGCGGTGACGCGGCCGAGCGGCCGCATGGCGATGTGCACGAGGCCTGCAAAACGCACGCCCCGGCAACACGCCGCAAATTTATATTGGCAGATACCGGGCGCTGTGCTAGGATTACCGACTATGTACCGCGCACCTTTCTTCTTCTTTTTTTATTTTTTTGGTTTCCAAAACCGCTGGTGGAGGAAGGGAAGCGTTGTACTTAAGTAAAATGAACTGAATTCCCAAAAAGCCGCCAGCTCCAGCTAGGCGGCTTTTTTTTGCCGCTGGCTGGCAAACCGGGCCACAGAAAAGCGGTCCTGCGCGGCGGGCTTTGGCGGGGTAAAGCTCATGTCCGGCGCCTTGATGGCGTCCTTACTGTGGCGATGGCGCGTTGTCGTTTGCGATGGCCGGCATCACATTACTCTGGAGTTAAGCTGTGTCGCACAATACTGATGACTTACGTATCCGGGAAATCAAGGAACTTAGCCCGCCCGCCCATGTCATGCGCGAGTTCCCCTGCACCCGCGAGATATCTTCCACCGTGTATCAGGCTCGTCGCGGCCTGCACGATATCCTGCACGGCGCCAGTGATCGACTGGCGGTGGTCATAGGACCATGTTCCATACACAACCCGGTTGCAGCCATTGAGTATGCCAAGCGCCTTATCGAGCAGCGCGAGCGCTTCAAAGGCGAACTGGAAATCATCATGCGGGTGTACTTCGAAAAACCGCGCACCACAGTCGGTTGGAAGGGCCTGATCAACGACCCGGGCCTGGACGGCAGTTTCAATATCAATCAGGGTTTGCGCACCGCGCGCGAATTGCTGATCGACGTCAACGCGCTGGGCTTGCCGGCCGGTTGCGAATTCCTGGACATGATCACTCCTCAATATATTGCTGACCTGGTTTCCTGGGGCGCGATCGGTGCGCGCACCACCGAGAGCCAGGTGCACCGGGAATTGGCATCCGGCCTATCCTGCCCCGTGGGCTTCAAGAACGGTACCGATGGCAACACCAAGATCGCTATCGACGCCATCAAGGCTGCGTCCCAGCC
>JAEWEH010000124.1 GCA_023389535.1 Pseudomonadota bacterium | reverse complement strand
GTGTAAGGGTTGTGCGTCGTGTTCATGTTGGGTCCTGGCTAGTAATCGACGACGCATTCTGTCACAGGAAAATTGGACGGTCTCCTGTCACTTCTTACAGATTTCCAGGTTGTCGATCAGGCGCGTCTCGCCCAGCTTCGCAGCCGCCAGCACCACCAGTGGTTCGCCGTCCAGGACTTCTTCCCGGGTGGGCGCCAGAAGGTCGCGCTGGCGCCGCAGCGACACGTAATCCACCGCCCAGCCCCTGGATGACAGCTGCTGCACGGCGTGCGCTTCCAGTTGCGCGACATCGGTATTGCCCGATAGCAGGGCATCCTGGACTTCCAGCAAGGTGGCATATAACCGAGGCGCTTCGGCGCGCTCGGCGGGCTGCAAATACCGGTTGCGCGACGACAAGGCCAGGCCATCGTCGTCCCGCACGGTCTCGTGGGCCAGGATGCGCACCGGCAACTGGAACTGCCGGCACATGTTGCGCACCACCATCAATTGTTGATAATCTTTTTTGCCGAAGACGGCCACACTGGGCTGCACGCACGAAAACAGCTTGAGCACGACGGTGCTGACGCCGGTAAAGAAGTCCGGGCGGAATTTCCCTTCCAGGATGCCGCCCTGATCCGGCGGTGGCTGGATCTTGAAATTCTGCGGCTCGGGATACATTTCCTTTTCGTTCGGCGCAAACAGCACATAGACATCGCGCGCACGCTCCAGCTTTTCGATGTCTTCGGCCAGGGTGCGCGGATATTGGTCGAAATCCTCGTTGGGCCCGAATTGCAGGCGATTCACGAATATGCTGGCGACGACGGGGTCGCCATGCTGTCGAGCCATTTTCATCAAGGACAAATGAGCGGAATGCAGATTGCCCATCGTGGGCACGAAGGCGACCCGCAATTGCCCGCGCAGCTGGTCACGCAGCTCTTCTATGGTGTGTACGACTTTCAAGAAAAACTCTCCGTCGGGAATGAGGGCGCAGCTTAGGCTGCGGCACGAATGTATGACAGGCGCACATAGATGGGCGCGTAGGGCTCGGCCTGCGTGATTTCCAGCAGGGATTCGCGTGCGAGTTCCAGCATGGCAAGAAAATGCACGACCACCACGGCCGCGGCATCGCCCTGATGAACGCGTTCCATGAAGAGCTCGGTGAACTCCATGAACTGTACATCGCCCAGGCGTCTGAGGATCTGGCTCATGTGGTCCCGGACAGACAATTGTTCGCGCGTGATGCGATGATGTGCATTCAGGCGGGCCCGCCGCATGATGTCCAGCCAGGCATCGCGCAGATCTTCGGGGCTGACTTCGGGCAGCAAGTGCTCTACCTGCAGATCCATGGCGGCGTGGCTGCGCTGGAAATCCCTGCCCAACTGCGGCAAGGTATCCAGTTTTTGGGCGGCCAGTTTCATTTGCTCGTATTCGAGCAGGCGCCGCACCAGTTCCGCACGCGGGTCGTCGACTTCTTCGCCGCTGTCGGACTTCTTTACCGGCAATAGCATGCGGGACTTGATTTCGATCAGCATGGCGGCCATGAGCAGGTATTCGCCGGCGAGCTCCAGGTTGTGCTGGCGTATCTGTTCCACATACAGCAAGTATTGGCGCGTGACTTCGGCCATGGGGATATCCAGCACATTGAAATTCTGCTTGCGTATCAGGTAGAGCAGCAGATCCAGCGGCCCCTCGAAGGTTTCCAGAAAGACTTCGAGCGCGTCGGGCGGGATGTACAAGTCCTGAGGCAGATTGAACAAAGGCTCGCCGTACAGGCGAGCCAGCGCCACGCTGTCCACGACGTCCGGCGTGCTGTCTATTTCGGGTTCGACCAAAGCGTCAAGCCCCCCCGCCGCGGCTCTGGGCAAGGCCATGGGGGCCGGCTATTTCGTTTGATAAACGTATGGCTTCTGGGGCACCCGGCTGGCACGGTAGCCTTCCTGGGCCTCCGGATCGATGTGCTTGTCCCAAAGGCGCGCACGCCCTTCCCGTTGGCGGGCTTCGGTGTCGGGGTGCTCGGTCTTGTACTTCTTGATGAAGCGCGTGATATCCGATTCGTAATTCTTTGCCATAATGCTTGCTTGCCAGATGTGCTTGAGCCAGAAAAGCCAAGTTTACTTCACTCCAGCCACTTAGAGCCTGTTGACGCCAAACCGCCTGATGTCTTCCGATACACCCGTGCCCGCATCCGAGCCGGGCGGACGCCCGCCTTCGGCGCGCGAACGCCGCGCCGTGCGCATGATACCGTTTATCGTCGGCTGCGCACTGTTCATGCAGATGCTGGATTCCACGGTGGTGGCCACCGCGTTGCCGGCCATGGCGGCTTCGCTGAATGAAAGCGTGGTGCACATGAACGTGGCCATTACCAGCTATTTGCTGGCGGTTGCGGTCTTTGTCCCCGTCAGCGGGTGGGCGGCGGACCGCTATGGCGCCAAGCGGGTCTTCATTGCCGCCATTCTGCTCTTTACCCTCAGTTCGATTGCCTGCGCCGCTTCGCAGAACCTGGCCGAACTGGTGGTGTCGCGGGTGGCCCAAGGCCTGGCCGGCGCCATGATGGTGCCGGTGGGCCGCATCATCATGCTGCGCAAGGTGCCGAAGGCGGAATTGCTCAAGGCCATGGCTTTTCTGTCCTTGCCGGCCCTGCTGGGCCCCCTGATCGGGCCGCCGGTGGGCGGCTTTCTGGTGACCTATATGTCCTGGCACTGGATATTCCTGATCAACATTCCCGTGGGCATCTTGGGCATAGCACTGGTCATGCACTATATCCGCGATGATTACCCCATCGTTCCGCAGCGCCTGGACTGGCCGGGCTTCATCCTCAGCGGCATTTGCCTGGCGACTCTGGTTTCCGGCTTCGAGGCCTTGGGCCACCGCTCTTTGCCGCCGTCCGCGCTCGCGGGGCTGATCGCCACGGGCTTGTGCTGCGGCGTCCTTTACGTATGGCATGCCAGGCGCGCACCCCACCCCATCATCGATCTGAACCTGCTGCGTACGCCCACTTTCGCCATCGCCACCCTGGGCGGCAACCTGTGCCGCTTCGCCATCGGCGCCGCGCCCTTTCTGCTGGCCATACTGCTGCAGGTGGGCTTCGGGCTGTCGCCATTTTCCGCGGGCATGATCACTTTCACCGGCGCCATCGGCTCGATCGCCATGAAGCTGGTCGCTACGCCCATCATCAAGCATTTCGGCTTCAAGCGGGTATTGATCGCCAACGCCCTGCTGGCGGGGGCCTTCGTTGCCTTGTGCGGCTCGTTCCGCGCCGACACGCCCATCTGGCTGATGGCCGCCATCCTGATCATAGGCGGCTTTTTCAGGTCGCTGCAGTTCACCGCCGTCAATACCTTGACCTATGCCGACCTGGGGCCGGAGGACATGAGCCGCGCCAGCAGCTTTGCAGCCACGGCCCAGCAATTGGGCATCAGCCTGGGCGTGGCCTGCGCGGCGGTCACCTTGAACCTGAGCATGGCCGTGCGCGGCGGGACGACGCTGACGCTGACGGACATAATCTGGGGTTTCACCGTGATCGGCCTGATTACGGCAGCGTCAGCACTTTCCTTCGCCCGCCTGCCCGCCGGAGCCGGAGACCATCTGCACGTCAACAAATAACCGGCGCTATGCGGCGCAGGACTCCGTAGCCGCCTGGCTCGATCCTATAAGGAACGGGGCGGCGCATACGCTTCGGCTCATGCTCATGCTGCTCGCCCCTGGCCGTTCTCCAGCAGCATGACAAGCTTGCAGTCCGGCCGGGTGGCGAGACGGAAAGTCAGCTGCTGATAGCTCAAGAGGCCATCCTGAGGATGGTTGAATTCACGCAGGCCGCCTTCCCGGTCCACCACCGTGTGGCGCGTCCACCAGTGCGCGAAGACACTGCTGACTTGAAGCAGTTCGCTCAACGCGTTACGCACATCGGGACTGTCCGTATGGGCGCCCGCGTCGGCGCGAAATTCGGCCACTACCCGGCTGGCACGCTGTTCCCAATCGACTACCAGTTCCCGAGCGGCCGGATCAAGGAAGATATACCGCAGCAGATTCGGGGCCGGATCGCGGTCGGGCCAGCCATCGAACAAATGCAGCAGCGCCGCGTTGCGAGCCAGCATGTTCCAGCTGCGATCCAATATATAGGCCGGCGCAACGATGCTGTGGACACAATCGGCCAGATGGGCCGGTAGCGGTGTGACGAGTTCGCGGGCCTGGTCGGGGTCGGCGCATTCCGCCAATTCGAACAGATAATGGCGCTCCGCGCGCGCCAGGCCCAGGACATCCGCGAGCCGGGCCCATACCGCGGGGGACACGGAAATATCGCGACCCTGCTCTATCCAGGTGTACCAAGTGACGCTGATGCCACACAATTGTGCGAGCTCTTCACGGCGCAAGCCCGGCGTGCGCCGGCGGGTACCGGCAGGCAAGCCCATGGACTGCGGCAGCACGCGGCCGCGGGCACGACGCAGGAAATCTCCCAAAGCCTTGCGGCGCGCCGAACCCGACGGATCGGCTTGTGCCGTCCCCGAAGGCTGGTGGTCCATCGGCGCGGCCCAGCCTTATCGCAAGACGCTGGCCAGCGTGCGACGCACATCTTCTTCGTCGCGTCCGCTGCGCCGCACATAATCCTGGACCTGGTCGTCGCCGATATTGCCCACATTGAAATACTGGGACTTCGGATGGCTGAAGTAAAAGCCCGAAACGCTGGAGGCCGGATACATGGCATAGCTGTCAGTCAGCTGCATGCCGATTTCTTCGGCTTGCAGGACCTCGAACATGGGTTTCTTGACAACGTGTTCGGGGCAGGCGGGGTAGCCGGGCGCCGGACGGATGCCCTGGTATTTCTCGGCGATGATGTCTTCGTTGCTCATCGATTCGTCCGGTACGTAGCCCCAAAGGTCGCGCCGCACGCGCGCATGCAGGCATTCGGCAAAGCCTTCGGCAAGGCGGTCGGCGATGGACTTGAGCATGATGCTGGAATAGTCATCGTTATCGTCCAGGAAGGCCTGGTCGTATTTTTCGATGCCCAGGCCGCCGGTCACTGCGAACATGCCGATGTAGTCGGCAATGCCGGTTTCCTTGGGGGCGATGTAGTCGGCCAGGCATTTGTTGTCCACGCCTTCGCGCTTGACCGTTTGCTGGCGCACGTTGCGCCAGGTCAGCAGGACTTCGGAACGCGATTCATCGCTGTAGATTTCAATGTCGTCGTCATTGACGGTGTTGGCCGGATAAAAGGCCACCACCCCGCTGGCCGTCAGCCAGCGGCCATCGATGATTTTCTTCAGCATGGCCTGGCCTTCCGCAAACACTTTGCGCGCCTGCTCGCCTACGACCTTGTCCTCGAGGATGGCGGGATACTGGCCAAACAGGCTCCAGGTCTGGAAGAAAGGCGTCCAGTCCAGGAATTGCACGATCTCGGACAAGTCGTAGTTCTTGAAGGTGCGCCGCCCAATGAATTTGGGCCGGGGCGGCGTATAGTTGGCCCAGTCTATCGCCGGCCGCTCGGCACGGGCTTGCTCCAGGCTGACCAGCGGCGTTGCCTTGCGGTTGGCATGGCGGGTGCGCACCAGATCGTATTCCTCGGCCACCTCGGCAAGATAAGTATCGACCTGGTCTGACATCAGGTTGGTGGCCACGCCCACGGAGCGGCTGGCATCGGGCACGTAAATGACCGGGCCTTCGTAATTGGGCGCGATCTTCACGGCGGTATGCACGCGGCTAGTGGTGGCGCCGCCCACCAGCAAGGGCAGCTTGCGGCTGCGGAAATAGTCGTCGCGCTGCATTTCCGAAG
>JAEWEH010000108.1 GCA_023389535.1 Pseudomonadota bacterium | reverse complement strand
ACCCAGGCCGCCAGAATCGGTCGGCCGGCGTGGCTGAAATGGCTTGCCAGCCTGCTGTTCCTGGGCCTGCTGTGCGCTGCGTCCTATTTCGGCTTTGTCCTGATCGGGCAGGCCTTGTTCGTGGCTTCGGATCCCGCATCCCTTATCTGGTTTATGGGTAAACTGGCGCTCGCCACGATTATCGTGGTCGTTTTGCTTGCCGCGCCGGGCCGGCTGAATCGCGGCCATCCCATACAGAAATCGTTCTTGACGCGGCTGCTCGAGACCTTGGCGTTCTATGGCCTGGTCGGCGCATTGGGTTTCGCCTTCGAAGCCAACATGGGCAACAGGTTCCCGCAGACCTGGGAATTCTATGCTGTTACGTTGAGCTTGTTCCTGGTGCTGGCTTATCCGGGTTTTGTTTATCGCTATCTGCTACGGCAACGGAAACGCCGGGTGGCGCCGCCGGCGGACTGAACAGCGGCAGACCCGCAGCCCTGAATTCTTTCAACATCGTGTACAGCAGGGCACTGCGCACCCGGTAAGCGATCCGCGGCGAACCGACATAGGCAGTCGCGCTGAACACCAGGCCAGTGGCGTCCACGCTATCCAGCATGACGTCCGGCTGCGGTTCATCCAGCACTTCTTCGTGGTCCTGGAACGCGGTCATGGTCACGGCGCGGACCAATTCCGGATCGGTATTGAAAGGCAGGATCAATTTGATCTGTATCCGCCCGAGCGGACTGGCCATGGTGACATTTCGCACCACTTTGGTGATGAATTCCGAGTTCGGCACGATCACGGTGGAGCGGTCGGCCATCTGGATTTCCGTGGCCCGTACGTTGATGCGGCGGATGTCGCCTTCTACGCCGCCCAGGGACACCCAGTCGCCGACTTTCACCGGCCGCTCGGCCAGCAATATCAACCCCGACACAAAGTTCTGAACCACCGCCTGCAGGCCGAAGCCTATGCCCACTGACAGCGCGCTGGCGATCCAGGCGACACGTTCCAACCCGATACCCACTGCCGACAGCGACAGTGCAGCCACCAGCACGTAGCCGGCATAACCGAAGAGGGTGGCGGCCGAGAGCCGCATGCCAGGATCGAGGCTGGTGGTGGGCAGGTACTGCGCGGTCAGCCAGGACTGCACCAGCCTGACGATGCCAAAGCCGCCGGCGAGCACCGCCAGCGCCAGCAGCAGGGATATGGGCCTGATGTGGATCTGGCCTATTGTGATGCCCTTGTGCAGGTAATCCAGACGGCGCAGCCAGGCGTCGGGCCCATCGCCGAACGGGGCGGCCAGCAGGATCAGCGCCATGACGAACACGGCGATCCGCGCCAGACCCGACAGCAGCACGGCAGCTTGGCTGCGCAGCCTGGTCATGGGCTTGGCATACGCCTCGTCACCCGCACGGCGCTTGATCGATGCCAGCACCGCCTGGCAGCTATCGTTGATCAGACCGTCCAGCAGGTACACCGATGCCAGCAGGATGATCACCCATGCAGCTTGCCGGACGATGAAACTGCCCATTGCCACGTAGCCCGCCAATAAGCAGGCAAGGCTGGCTGCCAAGGCGAACCACAGAATGTTCCGGCTGATGATATAGCCCAGAGGCGCAGGCGGCGCCTTCTCCTGGTCCTTTGCCGCCGCATGGCGGGCCCTCGCTGCCTGGAGCAGCCCGATGGCCAGGATGGCGGAAAGCACCAGCGACACTACGGCATTCTGGGCAACCGTAGCGGCCAGGCTGGCATTGACGAGCGCGGTCAGCTTCTGCGACAGCCAGCTCAGGAATAGGGCCAGGCCCAGCGCATGCGGTAACCAGCGCAAGGCGGATGCGATGTTGTCCGGCAGGGGGGGCAGCCGCCAGCTGGGACGTGCCGGCGACAGCAAGGCGGACCCCAGACCCGCAACGAAACCCGCGAACCAGGCCGCGGCGACAAACTGCCCCAGCAGGCTGTCCATTTCCTCGGATAGCGGTGTACCCCATGCCAGCGATGCCCTGATCATCTGGGCGATCAGGCCTGGTGTCGCTGCGCCCAGCAGGACCTGTAATAGTGCGTACAGCGACCGCCGCAAGCGCCCTGGCGCCACACGCGCGGTGGTCAGTTTCAATAGCAGGCGGCCGCCCAGCATGCGCGACCATAGCAGCAGCGCGATCGCCACCGAAACGGCGATCTGCAGTTCTGCGCCGGCTGCATGCAGCGCCTTGACGATTTCCTCGTAATACGGGCGCGCCCGGCGCAGATCGCGTGGCGTTTGGGTGCGCAGTTCATTCCATAGCGCCCCGGCCAGTATTGAATCCGTGCGCACGCCCAGCTCGGCCTGGAATTGAGCACGGCGCAACTTCAGGAGTCGTTCAGCCGCCTGTCCGGCCTCGACCGCGATCAGGCGGGCGAGTTTCAACTGGGCATCCAGCGTCGCCACATTCTTGGTCAGTTCGGCCCGTTGCCGTGCGACGTCGGGCGCTTCCGGCACGCCCTCGGCCGGTACCCCCAGTTCGGTCATCCTGGCCTGTACGCTGGCCAATTGGGGCTCCAGGGCCGCCACGGCCGCTTGGGCTTTTTCCTGGGTATCCAGTGCCGCATTGCGCATTTGAGCAAGATCGGCATCCGCGATGGGCCGGTCGCGCGCCGTTTCCAGGCGCTTCTGCAAGGAATCGATCTGCTGGCGGGCCTGATCCAGGGTCTTGTCGATATCGGCGACGCTATTCTTATTCTGCGCCTGTACCGGAAACTCGGCTGTCAGTGCCAGGCCGGCCGAAAGAACGAGCAAGGCCAGCAAGCCTTGCAGACGATGGCCTAAGCCGGAGGCGGCGAAAAACGAGAAAACCGGGATAGCCATGCGAACGGGGGCGAAAAAAGAAAATCGTAACACTGCGGCGCGGATGCAATCATGGCAGAGGGTAACGGCGATCATCACAACGCTTCAGTACAGGTGCTGCCTGAGGGTAAAATGCGGCCTGACTCTTTAAGCCATACGCACATGACACATCTGATTTTGCAGGCGCCGGATCTGCCTGCTCCCTTTATTGAGAAGATCGCGGCCATCGCCAGCGCCGAGGGCGTACAGGAACTCGGCCCGACCGCCGTTCGTTTGCTGGGCGTGGACGCCGACGCGCGGGCTGAAATAGAAGCCAGTTGCGACCAGGCGGGCGTGGACTACGCTTTTTTCGAGCAAATATCGCGTTTGCGCGATTGCCGCATATTGGCCATGGACATGGATTCAACGCTGGTCAATATCGAGTGCATCGACGAAATTGCTGACCTGGCGGGCCGCAAGGCGGAAGTGGCCGCAATCACCGAGGCGGCGATGCGTGGCGAAATCGCCGATTTCGCTGAAAGCCTGAGACGCCGGGTAGCCTTGCTGGAAGGGGTGCCGGCATCGGCTCTGGAGCAGGTCTATACGGAACGCCTGCGGCTTAACCCGGGCGCCGAGCGATTGATCGCCACGGCCAGGCAGCATGGCTTGAAGACCTTGCTGGTTTCGGGCGGCTTCACCTTTTTCACCGGCCGATTGCAGGACCGGCTGAGCCTGGACGCCAGCCATTCCAATGTGCTGGACATCAAGGATGGGTTGCTGACCGGCCGGGTGCTAGGGGATATTGTCGACGCACAGGGCAAGGCGGCGCGCTTGCAGGAGCTTGCCCAAGAACTGGGGGCGGGGCCCGAGCAGATCATTGCCGTGGGCGATGGCGCCAACGACTTGAAAATGTTGGGGCTGGCGCAGTTTTCCGTTGCTTACCGGGCCAAGCCGGTGGTGCGCAAGCAGGCGAATTACGCCTTGAATGTCAGTCCGCTGGATGCGATCCTGAACTGGTTCCGGCTGAGCCACTGAAGACACGCCCCGGCGAGGCGGCGGGGGTGGGCCCCGCCAGGTCTGCGCTTCAGTGGGCCGGTCAATACTTCAGGCTGGCGCTCAGGATGATCTGGCGGCCTGGCCCGAAGTCGGCGTGGTGCACGCCATTGGTGCGCACATAGTAGTCCTTATTGGTCAGGTTCAGCGCGTTCAGCTGCAGGCTGAGCGATTTGTTGACTTGATAGGCGGCCATGGCGTCGAAGCGCCAGTAGGCCGGCATGTAAACACCGCTGGCGCCGCCGCCTGCACCGCCCTGGTTGCCGCCGAAAGTCTTGCCTACATAGTAGGCGCCCGCGCCGACAGTAAGCGGGGGTAGCAGCTTGTAGGTGGACCACAGGCTGAAACTGTGCTTGGGCGTATTGGCCAGCGGATCGCCTTCGTTGACGTTGGAATAAGCGCCTTGCACCAGCTTGCTGTCCATGTAAGTATAGCCGCCGTAGACCGCCCAGCGTGGGGTGATCTGACCGGAAACTCCGAGTTCCAGGCCGCGCACGCGAGTCTTGCCGGCCTGGGCGAAGAGGCCGGGCTCGACCTCGATCTGAGCATCGCGCCGCTCGGTTTCAAAGATGGCGGCGGTCAGGCCGAGGTTCTCATCCAGGACGTTCCACTTCGTGCCAAGTTCTATCGTGCGGCTTTTTTCCGGCTTCAGTTCGTCCAGCGTCGGCGACAGGCTTTCCTGGTCGCCGCCCGACATCGTCGGAGGCGTGGAGGCCGTGGCATAGCTCAAGTAGATGCTGCCGTTGGGCGCTGGCTTGTAGACCAGGCCGGCTTGGTAATTGAACATGTTCCATGAGCCTTCGCCCGGCACCATGTCGGTGGACCCGCGTCCCACCGTGGCCAGGCCGGAGACGCGGTAGCGGTCATAGCGGACGCCGGCGTTGATCAGGAACTGTTCGGACAGCTTGATGCTGTCGAACAAATAGGCCGCCTGAGTGGTGGATTTGGCATCCAGATTGAGCGGGCCGCGTTCGACCGAGCCGGACCAGGGATCGCCGGGGTTGGGAGAGTAGAGCGGTGTGCAGTCCAGCTGATTGGCGCCGAAAACGCCGGGGCAGTTGGTTCCACCAGTGGTATTTACCGTATAGCCGGCGTTCTTTGTGGTCTCGCGGGACAATTCCACGCCGACGTTGAAGCTGTGCTGAAGGCTGCCTGTATCCAGTTTGCCGGATAATTCGGTCACGTTGGCCAGCATGGTGCTTTTCTGCCAGCGCGATTTGGTGCCGCGCTGCAGCCACCACTGGCCGCTGACGGGGTCGAATCGCCGGGCCCCGTCGCCGGGATTGGTCACGACATAATCGTTGATGGTCTCGCCATAGCGTGTGGCGTTGCGCACGGTCAGGCGGTTGGTGATGTCATGTTCGAGCTCGATGGTGGCGATGTCGGCGCGGGTCTTGCGGAAGTCCCGGGCATGCAAACCATAGAAAGTGTCCCGGTCGACATCCAGGATGCCTGTGTCGGTCTCGATGGTCGTGTTGCGAGTCAATGGCACGCCGTAGTCAGGCATTCCATCGGTCTGGTAGTGGTAATAGCTGATCGAGGCGCGTGTGGGTGTGCCCAGGCCGAAGGAAATGGTGGGTGCGATGCCAAAATTCTTGTAGTCCACGTCGCTGCGGCCGGCCACGTCACCCTGCGCGCCCAGGACGTTCAGCCGGAAAGCGGAATGGTCGGAAAGCTGCCAGTTGCCGTCCGCCGTGGCGCGCAAGTTCCGATCTGTGCCCACTCCCAGCGTGGCCTCTGCCGCATTGCCCAGGTGAGCGTGCTTGCTGGTGAGATTGATGCTGCCTCCCCCCGTGCCGCGTCCGCCCAATGTCGAGTCCGCACCGCGGATGACTTCCACGCTTTCCAGGTTGAAGATCTCGCGAGTCTGACCGCCCGCGTCGCGGATCCCGTCCACGTAGATGTTGCTACCCGACGACGCGCCGCGTATGAAGGGCCTGTCGGCCAGAGGTTGTCCGCCTTCGCCGGCGCCGAAGGTGATGCCCGGAGTGTTGCGCAGCACGTCTTCGAGCGAGGTCGCATTGGTGTCCTGGATAACGGCTTGGGGAATCACTTGCACCGATTGCGGCGTATCGAGCAGCGGGGCGGTGAACTTGGACTGCGATGCCTCATTCATCTTGTAGCTGTCGCTCCGATCTCCCTTCACCCTGACAGGACTGAGCGTGGTGGCTTCTTGGGCATAGGCTTCCGGCGGCAAAAAGGTCCCGGGCACGACAAGCGCAAGGGCGAGTGATGAGCCCAACAAGGTGAGCGAAGGGGCATGCGATGACAAGGGCTTCTCCCGACAATAATTATGAGAATGTAAATGAGAATGAATATTATTCGAGAAAACTGAATATCAGCTGAACAGGGCGTCACGAGGCCCGTCCCGACTTCAGGTCAAGTAGATTGGAAATGAGGAAGGAGGGGGCCGCCGGCTGGCAGTTCTGTACGTCGAAATGGCAACTAAAATACGGAATGTCGGTGAACGGGCTGGGAACTGCGTTCAAGTATGACGAATACAACCTTGCGCTTGCGACTGAGCAAAAAAGGTGCGCGCCGGTCTCCCGACGGCTTTAGCCGCTATGCGGGCTTGGAGATTTGTTGCGTAGATTCAACAGCCGGACGGTGCTGCGGGCGCCACCGGCGCAGCACCGCTTTATGAATCAGGCGCCGAGCCGTCCCAGCAGGCCGCGCAGTTTAAGAACGCGTCCCGGTACATCCACCGCGCCGCCAAAGACCATCTTCAGCTTGTCCGGGCCGTGCAGCCGCACTTGCCGGTCTTGCTGAACGAGTTCGATGATGCGCAGCGGCTCGATCGTGGGTTTGGCGGAAAATTGGATGATGGCCTGAGTTTCGCTGGCATCTATTTTCAACACGCCCAGTAGTTCGGCATGCAAGCGTAGCCTGTGGGTGGCGAGCAAGGTCTGCGCTGCTTCAGGCAATTTGCCATAGCGGTCGATAAGTTCTTCCTGTATCAGGATGAGGTCGTCTTCGTGCTTGGCATGCGACAGCTTCTTGTACAGGCGCAGGCGGGCATGCACATCCGGGCAGTAGTCGGCCGGCAATAGCGCCGAGGCATGCAGATTGACTTCGCAGAGCGTGGCGAAAGGCGCGTCCAGATCCGGTTCTTCGCCCGACTTCAATGCGCGCACCGCGGCATTGAGCATGTCCGAATACAGCGAAAAGCCGACTTCGTGGATATTGCCCGATTGCGATTCGCCCAGGACCTCGCCGGTGCCGCGGATTTCCAGGTCGTGCATGGCAAGGAAAAAGCCCGCACCCAATTCTTCCATCGCCTGTATCGCATCCAGGCGCTTCTTGGCGTTGGAGGTAATGGCGTCTTCACCCGGCGTCAGCAGGTAGGCATAGGCTTGGTGGTGGGATCGGCCCACTCGTCCGCGCAGCTGATGCAACTGGGCCAGCCCGAGCTTGTCGGCCCGATGGATGACGATGGTGTTGGCGGAGGGCACATCGATGCCGGTTTCAATGATGGTCGTGCACAGCAGTACGTTATAGCGCTGCTGGTAGAAGCCTTTCATGACGTCTTCCAGCTCGCGTTCCGGCATCTGGCCGTGGGCCACGGCAATGCGCGCCTCTGGCACCAGTTCTTCGAGGCGCGCCCGGCGGTTATGGATGGTTTCCACCTCGTTGTGCAGGAAGTAGACCTGGCCGCCGCGCTTGAGCTCGCGCAGCAGGGCTTCGCGTATGGTGCTGCCGTCTTCGCGGCGCACGAAAGTCTTGATGGCCAGGCGCTTTTGCGGAGCGGTGGCGATCACGGAAAAGTCGCGTATGCCTTCCAGCGACATGCCCAGGGTGCGGGGGATGGGCGTTGCGGTCAAAGTCAGCACGTCGACTTCGGCACGCAATTTCTTCAGGCTTTCTTTCTGGCGTACTCCGAACCGGTGTTCTTCGTCGATAATGACCAGGCCCAGGCGCTTGAACTTGACGTCCTTGGACAGCAGCTTATGCGTGCCGATGACGATATCGACCCGCCCTTCATTCAGCCCTTCAATGACCGCGCTGACCTCCTTGGCCGAGCGGAAGCGTGACAGCTCGGCGACCTTGACCGGCCAGTCGGCATAGCGATCGGAAAAAGTTTGCGCATGCTGTTCGGCGAGCAGGGTGGTGGGGCAAAGCAGCGCCACCTGCTTGCCATTCATGACTGAAAGGAAAGCCGCCCGCAGCGCGACTTCGGTCTTGCCGAACCCCACATCGCCGCAAACCAGCCTGTCCATCGGCCGGCCGGAAGTCATGTCGCCGATGACGGCTTCGATGGCTGCGGCCTGATCGGGGGTTTCCTCGAAGCCGAATCCTTCGGCAAAGGCCTGGTAATCATTGATCGGCAGCTTGAACCGATAGCCTTCGCGCGCCGCACGCTGTGCATAGAGCGCCAGCAATTCTGCGGCGGTGTCACGCACCTGCTTGGCGGCTTTGCGCCGAGCCTTGTCCCATTGCCCTGAGCCTAGTTGATGCAGCGGGGCGTGTTCGGGATCGGCGCCGCTATAGCGCGCAATGACATGCAATTGGGCCACGGGCACATACAGGGTGCTGCCGTTCGCGTACTCCAGATGCAGGAATTCCATGGGGCCGTCGCCCAAGTCCATTTCCCGCAGGCCGCAATAGCGACCGATGCCATGCTGAGCATGAACGACCGGATCGCCTTCGCGCAGCTCCGACAAGTCGCGCACCATTGCTTCCACGTCGCTGCCGCTTTCCTGAGTGCGGCGGCCGCGCCGCGAGGGCCTCGCCTGGCTGGGATAGAGGTCATTTTCGGTGAGCAGCGTCAGGCCTTGGGCGTTCAGCCCGAAACCTTCCGCAAGGGGAGCGACCACGAGCGCAAAACGCTGGTCCGAGGCCAGGAAGTCCTGCAATGTCTCGCTGCCGTTATCAGGCGCTATGCCGAATTCGCCCAGCATCTGCAATAGTGTTTCGCGTCGCCCGGGAGAATCGGCGCACAGGGCGATGCGTTCGCGGCTATGGCCGATCAGGGCGCGCAAGCCTGCTACCGGATCTTCCGCACGGCGCGCGACCGCCACCTGGGGCGCCGGATGGAAATCGGGGTGCGCATCGCCCGCGGTCAGGGCTAGCCGTGCGAACGACTTAAGCCGCGTGAATAGATCTTCTTCGCTCAGAAACAGCTGCTCAGGCGCCAGGATGGGGCGTTCGCGATCGCTCTTGAGGAACTGGTAGCGGCTATGCGTATCTTGCGCAAACCGCTGTATGGGCGGACTGATGTCGCCCAATGTCACCATCAGCGCCTGGGTCGCGAGATAGTCGAAAAGCGTAGCGGTCTGCGAGAAGAACAGGGGCAGGTAATATTCCACGCCTGCAAACGCGATGCCATTGCCGATGTCTTTGTAGGGCAAGGCGCGCGATGGGTCGCCTTCGAACATTTCACGAAAGCGCGCACGGAAGTGATTGCGGGCCGTTTCGTCCAGCGGGAATTCCCTGCCCGGCAGCAACTGCACTTCTTTGACCGGATACAGGCTACGCTGCGTATCGATGTCGAAGCTGCGTATGGACTCGATCTCGTCGTCGAACAGATCCAGCCGATAAGGCAGCACGGAACCCATGGGGAATAAGTCGATCAGGCCGCCGCGTATGCAAAATTCGCCCGGCGCGGTCACTTGCGTGACGTGGCTGTAATTGGCCAGAGTCAGCTGG
>JAEWEH010000075.1 GCA_023389535.1 Pseudomonadota bacterium | reverse complement strand
CCCCCCCCCCGCCACCCGGCACGCGTCAAAAGAAACAGCAGCGCCACAAGCGTTGGCACGAGCCGAAAGAATCAATCAGCGCTGCAAGCATCTGCCAAGCGGTGCGAAGAACCCCTTTTGGCAGTACGACACGACACTAAAAACCGTCAAATCTTCCCCGGAAAAAACCACAGCAACGCCCCCGTCATCACCGCATACCGCAGAAACTTCCCGATCGCCATATAAAACACACAGCGCCAGAACGGCAAACGCAGCCACCCCGCCACCGCGCACAGCGGATCCCCCAATACCGGCAGCCACGAAAAAAACAACGCCGGCGGCCCCAGCCGGTGCAGCCAATAGCTGACATAATCATGCCAACGCCCCCCGGCCCTGCTGCGCGGCCGATACGGATGCTTCTCGCGCCAGCGCTCCATCGCCTTTTCCGCGCCCAAGCCTATCGCATAACTGATCCCGCCGCCCACCGTATTGCCCGCCGTCGCCACCAGCACCGCAGCCCAGAACATATGCGGCGCAATCTTCACATAGCCAAACACGGCTGGCTCCGAACCCAGCGGCAGCAGCGTCGCCGACACCATCGAAACGATGAAAATAGCGCTCAGCCCCACGCTCGGCAAAGCCAAGGTAAGGAGCAGCCAATGTATCGTCGATTGCAGCCATGCTTCCATAGAGCGCTAGTTTATAGCGATAAAGCAACATCCATGCGGATTATCCGGGCCACCGATCCTTCCCTGCCCCTAGCCCCATGCCCTTTGACAAGTAGGCCGCTATGGTATTCTTGAACCCCGTCTCATAGCGAATTTCAACGCTGTCACTGTTTCTCTCGCCTCGTTCCCCCATGTCAACAGACTACCTAAAGCGCATCCTGACCTCCAAGGTTTATGACGTTGCTGTCGAATCGCCCCTCGAATATGCACCCCAGGTTTCGGCTCGAATTCACAACAAAGTCTTTTTAAAGCGCGAGGACACGCAGGGCGTTTTCAGTTTCAAGCTGCGCGGGGCCTATAACAAGATGGCCAACTTGACCCCGGCCGAACTTAAGCGCGGCGTGATCGCCGCCTCGGCGGGCAACCACGCGCAGGGTGTCGCACTATCGGCCAAGCGCCTGGGCTGCCGGGCCGTCATCGTCATGCCCACCACCACGCCGCAGGTCAAGATAGACGCGGTGCGTGCGCTGGGCGGGGAAGTCGAGCTGGCCGGCGATAGCTATTCCGACGCCTACGAGCATGCCAAGCTGCTGGAAAAGAAAGAGAAGCTGACCTTTGTTCACCCCTTCGATGACCCGGATGTCATCGCCGGCCAGGGCACCGTGGGCATGGAGATCTTGCGCCAGCATCCCGGACCCATCGACGCCATCTTCGTTCCCATTGGCGGCGGCGGGCTGATCGCCGGGATAGCGGCATACGCCAAGCAATTGCGCCCCGACATCAAGATCATCGGCGTGCAGACGGTCGACTCCGACGCCATGGCGCGCAGCGTCAAGGCGGGCCGGCGTCTGGCACTGGGCGATGTAGGTTTGTTTTCCGATGGCACCGCCGTCAAGCAAGTGGGCGCTGAAACCTTCAAGCTCGCCCGCGACTACGTGGACGACTACGTTCTGGTGGACACCGACGCCATCTGCGCCGGTATCAAAGACGTGTTCCAGGATACGCGCAGCGTGCTGGAGCCCGCGGGGGCCTTGGCCCTGGCCGGCGCCAAGCGTTATGCGGCGCAGAACAAATGGAAAGACAAGACCCTGGTGGCCATTACCAGTGGCGCCAATATGAATTTCGACCGGCTGCGCTTCGTGGCCGAGCGCGCCGATGTGGGCGAAGCCCGTGAAGCGGTTTTCGCCCTGACCCTGCCCGAGAAGCGGGGCAGCTTCTTGCGCTTGTGCGAAGCGGTGGGCAACCGCAGCGTGACCGAATTCAACTACCGCATTTCCGACCCTGAACAGGCGCATGTATTCGTGGGCTTGCAGATATCATCCGAGGCCGAGATCGAAAGGCTGGCAAACAGCTTCCGCAAGAAGGGCTTTCCCACCCTCGATCTGACCGGCAACGAAATGGCGAAGACGCATTTGCGGTACATGGTGGGCGGGCGATCGACCCTTGCGGAACACGAACTGCTGTTTCGCTTTGAGTTCCCGGAGCGTCCAGGCGCACTGATGAAGTTTCTGGGGGCAATGAACCCGAACTGGAATATCAGCCTGTTCCACTACCGTAACCAGGGCGATGACTACGGCCGCATCCTGGTAGGCTTGCAGGTGCCGCCTTCCGACAAGAAGGACTTCAAGGTCTTCCTGGATGGCCTGGGCTACCCCTATTGGAATGAAAGCGAGAACCCCGCCTACAGGCTCTTCCTGTAGCGGCATACCGCGTAGCGGCGCCGTGAACCCATCCACTGCCGCTGATCCGTCCGAGCCGCAGGCACTGGACCATGGGCCCAAGCTGGGGCTGGAAATGGAAATGGTGACGGCGCATGCGCAGACCGGCGCAAGCCAGCCGGTCGACGGCTACTTTGCCGCCTTGCTCCGTATCAAGCAAAAGCGGGGCATAGCTTGCGCAGGCCAGCGCAGCGGGTCCCGCGATATCGGTCTGCAAACGCCGACAGCCGATTGCGGCTTGGACAATGGCTATAACCTGCTCGAAACGGCGTTGGCGCCAGTCCGGGGTGGCCAGGGCGGCCTGAACCGGCTGGCCGCGCAGGCGTTTCAAGAGCTTGCCGATAGTCTGGAGGCCCTGAAGGCCGATCAGGCCGTGATCCTGAATGCGTCCCAACACCCCTGGTGCAGCCGGGACGCGGCCTGGTATCGCAGTGTCTGCGTACCCCGGCCGATCTATCGCGAATTGCGCGAGTATCGGGGCTGGCATCATTGGGAAGGCATAGACGCCAAGGCGCAGAACGGCGCCAACACATCGGTGCGGGTAAGCCAGGCTGTGCGAGCGCTGAATGTCGCGGTCGCCTTGGCGCCGGCCAGCATTGCCTTGTTCGCCAACAGCCCGCTGGAATCCGGCGCGCATGGCGGTCATAAAGAACATCGCATGACCTTGTGGCCGCGGGTGTTCGGCCCTGCCCGGTTCGCAGGCGACTTGCGGCTATGCAGCTATCCCGAGCGTCCTTTTGCCGGCCTGGGGGATTTTTTTTCCTGGATGTTCGGGCCGGGCACGGTGACGCGCGGCCTGCCTCTGGATCACTCTTACGATTACAAGTCCGTTCCTGTGGTGCTGCTGGATGGCGACCCATGCCTGCAGCAGTTTTTGCGCTCGGAACGCTGGCCGGGAAGGCGCCTTGATACTGGCCAGGCGACGTGGTTGACACCGCAAGCGCGGCATGTCGAATATTCCCAAATCGGCCAGTTTCTGGATGCCCGCTTGCGCTATCGGCTCGATCGTCTTCCTCCACTGGAGGACCTGCTGCGCGCATGGCACAGCGATGGCGGTCTGGAGTCACTGTTCGAGGCTTGCGGCGCGCAGATGTATATCGAGGCGCGCGCGCCGGGCGCGGGTTACGCCGACGCCAGCCTGCTGCAGGAAGGCGGGCCGGATGCCGCCCGCAGCCTGCTGCTGGCGCCCAGCGCCGTGCAGCTTGGTCTGCTGAATAATCTTGATGAAGCTTGCAGCCTGGTACGGGACTGGGGATGGGAGGCCTTGGGCGACTTGCGCCAGCCGTCCATGAAAGCCGGGCTGGACGACGATCGGGTTCGGGCTTTGTGTGCTCAGGTGCTGGCGGTGGCCCGGGCCGGGCTGGACAAGGACGATGCGCCCTGGCTTGCGTATGCGGACTTCGCGCTGGATAGCGGCCGTACCAGCGCGGACCGCATGCTGGATACCTGGAACAGTGCACGGGGCGCACCACAAGAGCGGTTGCCTGCCTTGCTGCCGCGCCATGCCGCCTTGCATCCCGATCGCTACGGGGCAATGCCATAGGGCCGGCGCTGCTTGCGCGCTAGTGTTGGCGGCTCCGGCCCAGCAGCGTCAGCGGACCAGGCCTTGATTCAGGCAGCTGCACCGCGACACCGCTGCCGTTCATGGCGCCGTTTCATATACCTCGTCGGCGGCCAGCAGAATATCCACCGGCGGATCGAAACCTATGATGCGGGCGGTTGCCAGATTCAAAGCGATCTTGGGCGGGTCTATCCATACCTGGCTCAGCTGCCGCGGCAGCGCGCCGTGGAAGATCCGCGCGATGGTCTCCGCGTGGAACAAGCCGACATACGACAGGTCCGCTTGGGCCAGGCTCAGCAATATGCCTTCGCGTACTTCTTTGGACCCTGCCATGGAAAAACTGGGTATCTTGGCCTGCGCCAGTATTCTGGCGACGTCATGGATGGAGCTGGGCGTGACGCCGCGATGCGAGGTGACATAGACCGCGTCCACACGCTGGCGGCTTAAAGACCGATAGCAATCCAGCGCGTTGGCGATGGCTTGGTCCGTGGATACGCTGCTGGACTGTGCATGGCATGATTCTATGGCGAATCCCAGCTGGTGGCTGACCTGCTCCACAGCCTTAAGACCCGCATAGGTACGGCCCGCCTCGCTGTCTTCATAGACGATGCCCAGCCTTTTGAACGGCACGATTTCATGGAACAGGCGCAGCTGGCGCTGATAGCGCTGCGGCTCGATGCGCGTGTGCAGATTGTCGCGCCCGCTGTCCTGGATGCTGTCGGCGATGCCTGCGGCCAGAGGGTCGCTGGTGGAACCCACGATGGTGGGGACAGGCGGCCCGATGGCACGCATGTCCTGGCCGGCCCAGGTTCCCATGGCGA
>JAEWEH010000020.1 GCA_023389535.1 Pseudomonadota bacterium | reverse complement strand
GCCGACATGCGAAGCACTGTCGGCACCGTTGGTCTGGATTTTCGCGGTGAAAAATTGCGGCTGTCGCTGGATGCGGGGTATCAGAAGATCGACTACGATCATTCCCGGCCGCCTATTACTTTGACAGGCGCGGTGCCGGAACCACCTTCCAACAGCATCAATTATGGCCAGTCGTGGGCATGGTCGCGATTGGAAAGCACCTTCGGCGTCGTGCGCGCGGAATACGACTTTGCACAAGACTGGACCAGCTATGTGGCCATCGGCCTTAGCCGCGACAAGGAGAACGGCGACTACTATATGCCCTCCGTCGATGGCAATGGCCTTGGTGGCAGCATGCCGCTGCTTACGCCGTTTCAACGCGACACCGTGACCGGCGAGGTCGGCCTGCGAGGCCGATTCGACACCGGCCCCGTCGGGCACAAAGTCAACATCGCCTATTCCGCCTTGAACACCAGCCAGCGGACCGCTTATGAAATGGGCATGGCGGGTGGCAGCAATATTTATGAAGAATCCGTGGTGCCGCGGCCTGCGGCTGTACTGTTTTCAGGCGGCGATATTGACGACCCGGACATCATGCGGCAAACGCAGCTGCGCAGTGTCGCCGTGTCTGACACGCTATCACTGTGGGATGACAATATCCTGCTCACGCTTGGGGCGCGCCATCAATCCATCGTCGACGTGGCGCATGAGTATGACGCGTCTCTGCCGTCTTCCAAGTACGATCAATCCATTACCACACCGTTGGTCGGCCTGGTCATACGTCCCTGGGATACGGTATCGCTATATGCCAACTATATCGAAGGCCTGAGCCAGGGCGGGCAGGCCGGATTGTTGGCCGCCAACCGGGACGAAGTGTTGGAGCCCTTTCGCACCAAGCAGGCGGAGGCCGGCGTAAAGGTGGACTTTGAAAGTTTCGGCGGCAGCCTGGGCGTGTTCCAGATAGAAAAACCCGAGGCTTACCTGGATCCGCTGACGAATATATACGGCCCGGCGGGCAAGCAGCGCAACCGCGGCATAGAGCTGAATGTCTATGGCGAGCCAGTCGCCGGATGGCGGCTGCTGGGTGGCCTGACCTTCATGGACCCCAAGCTGCTGTCTACCGAGGGCGGCCTGAACGATGGCAATTACGCCGCCGCGGTGCCCCGCTTCCAGGGCGTCGTCAGCACAGAATGGGATATCGCCAGCGTCCCCGGCCTGACCCTGCAAGCCAGTTTGCTGCACAGGGGCTCGCAATACACCAGCGCAAACAATCAATATAAAGTGGGCAGTTGGACACGCGTGGACCTGGGCGCGGTGTATCGCACCAAGATCCAGGGGCGCGATGCCACCTTCCGTGCAGGCGTGGACAATGTGGCCAATCGGCGCTATTGGGCTGCCGTCGGTCCGCAGTACGGCCAATTGACTCAAGGGCGCGGGCGCAGCGTCAAACTGTCCATGTCCATGGATTTCTAAGTGCGCGCTTTCTGGACCCTGATTCATCGCTGGGCGGGGCTGTTCATCGCTTTGTTCCTGGTTGTCTCCGGCTTGACGGGCGCGGTGATTTCCTGGGACCATCAACTGGACGAATGGCTGAACAGTGACCTTTACGATATTGACAGCAGGGGTGAATATCGGTCGCCATTAGATTTGGCGAAAGTGATCGCGGCCGATGATCCGCGCGCTCAGGTAGTGTACGTGCCCTTGCACTTCGAAGAAGGGCATGCCGCTACTTTCCTGGTGCAGCCTTACATTGATCCGGCTACGAACCGTCCCTTCGAGCTGGACTATACCGAGGTGTTCATTGACCCGGTCACCGCGCAAATCGTGGGGCGCCGCGATGCGGGCGAGGTTTCCCTGTCCAGGCGCGCCTTGATGCCGTTTCTGCGCGATCTGCATGAAAGCCTGCATGTGCCGGCATTCTGGGGTTCGGACCGCTGGGGCTATCAGTTCATGGGTATCGTGGCGCTGGTCTGGCTTTTGGACAGCTTCGTCGCCATGTATTTGACCTGGCCCCTGAGGCGACGCAATGACTACCCAGCAGGCAGCGATATGCAGATCGGCGCGTCCTCAATGCCCAGGCGTGGCAACTGGTGGCGCCGATGGATGCCGTCATGGCGCGTGCGCACGGGCGCCGGCGCTTATAAGCTGAACTTCGACCTGCATCGTGCCGGAGGCCTGTGGGTGTGGGGCATCATACTCGTCCTGGCCTTCACTTCATTCTCGCTGAATCTGTATCGCGAGGTGTTTTACCCCATGATGTCGCGGGTGTCGCAAGTGACCCCGGGCCCATTCGAAACGCGTCCGCTGGCGCCTCTGCATCAGCCTATAACGCCCAGTATTGATTATGAGCAGGTGCTGCGCCAGGCGCAGGACGAGGCGGCAAGGCAGAACTGGGAACGGCCGCCTGCCGGCATTTTCTATGCGCGTGCCCAGGGCTTCTACAGCGTGGCCTTCTTTCATCCCGGAGCCGACCATGGCAGCGGCGGAATGGAGATCGCCAATATGTATTTCGATGGCCAGGACGGCCGGTATCTAGGGGACTATCTGCCATGGCGGGGCACGGCCGCCGATATTTTCGTACAGTTGCAATTTCCCTTGCATTCCGGCCGCATCCTGGGCTTTCCCGGGCGCGTGATGATGTCGCTGATGGGCCTTGCCGTGGCAGGGTTGTCGATCACTGGCATCGTCATATGGGCTCGCAAACGCAAAAGCCGGAAGTTCGCCGCTGCGCGTACCGCGGAAGCTAATTGACTTCCATCCGGTTGCGGCCTGCGGTTTTCGCGCGGTAGAGCGC
>JAEWEH010000484.1 GCA_023389535.1 Pseudomonadota bacterium | reverse complement strand
CACACTGTCAACGACTTGATCGACCAGGTCACCGCCGCGCTGGAAAAAGCCGGCGCCAATGCCGATATGGCCCGCAGCACCGCCAAGGCGCTGGTCATGGCCGAAGCTCAGGGCCTGGGCTCGCATGGTCTATCGCGCGTGGGCCAATACGCTTCCCACCTGCGCAGCGGGCGCGTCAACGGCCAAGCGCGGCCATCCATCCTGCGTTCGCATGGCGCCGGCCTGCTGGTGGATGCCGACGAAGGCCTGGCGTTTCCCGCCTGCGAATTCGCGGTACGGGAAGCCATCGAGCGCGCACGGCAATTCACCATTGCTTTCGCGGGGGTCACGCGCAGCCACCACTTCGGCATGGCGGGCATGCATCTGGAACCGGTCGCCGCCAGTGGCATGGTCGGTTTCGCCTTCAGCAACTCGCCCGCGGCCATGCCGGCCTGGGGCGGCAGCCGCGCCCTGTTTGGCACCAATCCCATCGCCGCCGTCTTCCCGCGCCGGCAGGGCGACCCCATCAGTATTGATCTGTCGCTGTCCGAGGTCGCGCGCGGCAAGCTGATGGTCGCGGCGCGCGAAGGCCGTTCCATACCGGAAGGCTGGGCCCTGGATAAAGACGGCCGGCCGACCACCGATCCGCAAGCCGGCCTGGACGGCATGATGTGCCCGGCGGGCGGGGTGAAGGGCGCCATGCTGGCCCTGATGGTCGAACTGCTGTGTGTCGCGCTGACAGGCGCATCTTTCGGCTACGAAGCGGATTCCTTCTTCGGCGCCGAAGGCAATCGGCCGCATATCGGCCATGTCTTCCTAGCCATCGACCCTTCCGCCCTGACCGGCAGCGACGCCTATTTCGATCGCGTCGAAACCTTGGTGGAGGCGATGCTGGCCGACGACAGCGTCCGCCTGCCCGGCGGCCGCCGCAACGCACTGCTGCAGCGCAGTCTGTCCGAAGGCGTGGAAGTGCCGGATGCGGTGTGGGCGCAATTACAGGGATAGCGTTGGCCCCTTGCGATCATGCTCGCCCCTTTTTAGCGGAGCCGGGTAGCTTGTCCGAAACAGCTGCGGCTCCGATCGGCCCCGCTTGCGCCGCCCCGGTAAAATAGAGCCCTTGCATACTCAAGCGCGACACCTTTCGCCAGAGCGGCCGGTGGGGCGCCGCCGTCATCACAAGGGAATCTAATGAAAGTGCAAGAGGCCGGCTTGCAAGGGCTCAAGCGCATCGAACTGGATGTCTACACCGACGAGCGCGGCTATTTCCTGGAAAGCCACCAGGCCGAGCGCTATGCGCAAGCCCTGGGTTGCGAATTGCGGTTCGTACAAGACAATTGCAGTCATTCGCGCCGCGGGGTACTGCGCGGGCTGCACTATCAAGTAGGGCATCCCCAAGGGAAACTGTTGCGGGTGGTCCAGGGAGCCATCTTCGACGTGGCAGTCGACTTGCGCAGGAATTCGGCCACGTTCGGGCGCTGGGAAGCGACAGTGCTGGCCGCGCCCGGCTTTCAAGTTGGAGAACTGCCGGCTGTCCCGGATACTGCCGATGCTGATGCCGTTGATGCCAATGCTGCTGATGTTGATGCTGCATCCGCGGGTGACACTCGTTCTTGTAAATGGGGTGCTGCTGTCGGCGCTGGCACGGATGTTGGCGCCGGGCGGGGCACGGACAAACACATTCAGCTTTGGGTGCCACCTGGCTTCGCCCACGGTTTCTATGTGCTATCGGACAGCGCCACCGTGGAGTACAAATGCACCGGCTACTACCGCCCCGACGACGAAGCCTGCCTGCGCTGGGACGATCCGGATGTAGCCATAGACTGGCCCGGCGCGGATCCCATCCTGTCGGCCAAGGATCGCCAAGGCGCCAGCCTGGCAGACCTATTGCGCGCCGGCAGGATGCCGGTCGAACGCGCGGGCTGGCCCGCCCGGGACCTTCCCGCATGAATGTCTTATTGACAGGTGCGACCGGCCAGCTGGGGCGCAGCCTGCAAGCTTGCCGCCCAAGTCACTGGACCCTGCACGCGCTGTCTCGCGCACAATTGGACATCACCGACCGCGCTGCGATCGCGGCCGCCATGGACGCCTTGCGACCCACGCTGGTCATCAACGCCGCCGCCTACACCGCCGTCGATCAGGCCGAACGCGATCAGGATCACGCCTACGCCGTCAACCATCAGGGCGCTGCCAATGTGGCGCAAGCGGCCGGCGCCGCAGGCGCACGGCTGGTGCACTTGTCCACCGACTACGTATTTGACGGGCTGTCCGCACAGCCTTATGCTGAAGACGACGTACCCCATCCCATCAATGTATACGGCGCAAGCAAGCGCAGCGGCGAGCTGGCGGTGCTGCAGGACCACCCCGGCGCTTGTGTCGTGCGCACCTCCGGCGTCTTCAGCGAATACGGCCGCAATTTCCTCAAGACCATGCTGCACTTGGCGGGCCGCGCCGATGCCCAACCATTACGGGTGGTGAACGACCAGCGGTGCTGCCCGACCTATGCCGGCGACCTGGCCCAGGCCATCGTTGCCATGGTCGAGGCACAGGCCGCAGCAGGCATCTATCACTATTGCGGCGCCACCGCCTTGTCGTGGCACGCCTACGCGCAGCGCATCTTCCAGCAGGCCTGGAAGCAGGGTGGCCTACAACGCCAAGGCGAAGGCGATTGCGCCGGGGGGGCTGCGCCATGGCCGGTTGGCGCAAACCGGCAAGGCCTGCCGATCGTGCAACCCATCGGCTCCAGCGATTACCCGGGAGCAGCGCCCAGGCCGGCCAATTCGGTCTTGTCTTGCGGCAAGCTGCAAGCGCTGGGCATCGAGCCTCGTCCGTTGGACGATGCACTGGCCCGCGCCCTGCGCGGCATCATTCTTTCAGGCTTTCGCTGAACGAACGCACCCAATGCGCCGTCGACGCATCGTGATGCGCGTCGGCCGGCGCGCCGGACAGCTCGCCCGAAATCCCCTTGGCCAGGACCTTGCCGTATTCCACACCCCATTGGTCGAAGGGATTGATGCCCCACACCACCCCTTGCACGAACACCTTGTGTTCATACAGGGCCAGCATGGCGCCCAAGGTATAGGGCAACAGCCGCGGCAGCACGATCAGATTGGACGGCCGGCCGCCTGCGTGCACCTTGTGCCGTGCCAAGTGGCCCGCCAACTCTTCGGACATGCCGGCATCCAGGCATTCCTGCAAGGCGTCCGGGTAGCTTTTGCCCCGTAGCAGGGCCTCGCGCTGCGCCAGGCAATTGGCCAGCAGACTCTTGTGGTGCTCGGGCCAGCCGTGGTCTGCCTGCTGGCACACAATGAAATCCACCGGCGCGCCGTCACTGCCCTGATGCAGCCACTGGAAGAAAGTGTGTTGCGCGTCCGTGCCCGGCATGCCCCACACGGCCGGCCCCGTGGGAACGACCACATCATTGCCCGACAGTGTCACCGACTTGCCCAGGGATTCCATTTCCAGCTGCTGGATATACGGCACCAAGTTCGCAAGGCGAAAATCATAGGGGGCGATGTTCAACGACCCATAGCCCAGCACGCTGCGATTGACGATGCCGGCCAAAGCCATTTGCACCGGGGCATTCTGGGCCAGCGGCGCTTGCGCAAAATGCAGGTCCATGGCGGCTGCGCCCGCCTGCATGCCGGCCACCACATCACTGCTGACCGCCAGGGCCGTTGTCAGGCTGACCGCCGACCATAGCGAGAATCGCCCGCCCACCCAATCCCAGAAACGAAAGATATGGGCGTCGGGCACGCCCCATTTTTGTGCGACCTCCGGACGGGCGGTGATGGCCACCACCTGTTTATACGGGTCGACCACCCCGGCCGCTTTCAGCCATTCCAGGGCGCGTTCGCCATTTTGCAGGGTTTCTGCCGTGGTAAACGATTTGGATGCCAGCACGATCAGTGTGTCGTGCGGATCCAGGCCGGCCAGCCCGCCTTGTATGGCATGGCCGTCGATATTGGCGACAAAGTGCACCCTGCGCCACGTGCCCGCATAACCAAATGCACTGACCGCCAGACGTACGCCCCAGTCGCTGCCGCCGATGCCGATATGCACGAT
>JAEWEH010000457.1 GCA_023389535.1 Pseudomonadota bacterium | reverse complement strand
CCCGCCCCACCCGAATTTCCGTTTTACCCGGGGGGGGGGGCCCGCAGGCGCCCCGACGATCTGGACCGCGTTTCAGCGGACATTGCCGCATCCGACGTCTTCGTGGTGCAGCTCGAGCAACCACTGGACGTCGCCCAGCGCGGGCTGGAGCTGGCACGCGAGCACGGCGTGACGACCATACTGAACCCGGCGCCTGCCGCGCTTTTGCCGGATGACATGTTCGCCTTGTGCGACTACCTTCTTCCGAATGAAACCGAGGCCGGGCTATTGACCGGGATGCCGGTCGGCACGCTGGAAGAGGTGCAGACAGCGGCCCAGGCCCTGCTGCGCAAGGGTGTGGGCTGCGTCATTATTACCCTGGGCGACAAGGGCGCGTGGTATTGCGGGCCGGATGACGCATTTTTGGTGGAGCCGGTCGTGGCCGGGCCATGCGTGGACACGACGGGCGCCGGCGATGGCTTCGCGGCGGGCTTTGCCGTGGGCTTGGCCCAGGGCCTGCCGCCTCGGGCCGCCCTGAAATTTGCGTCCACCTTGGCTGGAATCTCCGTCACCCGCCCTGGCGCCGCGTCGTCCATGCCGACCCTGGCCGAGATCGAACGACTCATGCAGTGAGCTTCGCCGATGCTGAAACCCGGCGCATTCCGCCCGGCCTGTCGGCGCACCGGATCAGAGGAAAGCCCCCGGCCCGATCAAGTGGTCAGCGCCACCTTGCCTTTGGGAGTATCCAGATGCACTTTCATATAGGCGCTGTCGGCCTGAATCAACGGCAAATCAAAGCCCAGTGCATCCCATAAGGCCCGGATGTCGGCGGGACGCGGGTGGCCGGCTTCGTATCCCAATATGGTGCAGGGCGCAGCGGGCAGCCGGGTGGATGGGTGGGCCGTATCCTGCCAATCGATGAAGAGCGGCGCGAAGATGCCGTAGGGATTGTCGGCTTCTGGCATCAGCAGTTGCCAGCGCAGCGTGTCGCCGGCGTCATTGATGCGGCTGAGCGCCCGAACTTCGGCCTGTATGCCCGCCACCGCGTAAGCCTGGATGATGGCCGGAAAATCGTCCGACTTGCCCAAAGCAATGACACGATGCAATTGGGGCTTTGCAAGGCTGGATAGGACCTGGCGCAAGGGGCTCTGCCGAGCCAGGCCGGGATCGGGCGCGATAAGTTCCAGGTAGGTGCTGGATGCGGTGCCGATCAGCTTGTTGCGGGTGCCCAAGTCTGGGTGGCTGCCGCCCGGGGAAGGGTCGATGCCCGTCAGTTCGCGGAAGCTGTCCACCAGCAAATCGAAATCCGCGCATGCATACATGAAGTGGTCGATGTCAGCCATTGCCATCCTTGTTTATCTGCGTTTGTGCGCCTTGGGTTGCCGCCGTGTGGGAGTCCGACATATAGGCGTGGAACAAGGCTTCTTTCAGTGCGGTGCGTGCGTCTTCGAATGTCATGTCGATATGATCGCGCAGCAATTCCACGCAGCGTTGACTATCGCGCGCGCGCACGGCTTCCAGCAGCTGGGTATGTTCATCGATGAGCTTGGGATGATACTTGCCCAGACTGATCTGTACCCGCCGTATGAAGCGAATACGGGCATTGATGCCGATCAGCGTGCGCACCAGTTCGTGGTTGCCGCTCAGTTCCATGAGCTGAACGTGGAAGCTTTCATCCAGGCTCAGGATTTCATCGGGATCATGGTCGCGGTAGCGTTGTTGGGCCATGTCCCAGAAGGCCTCGATGCGGGCAATGGCTTCGTCGTCGGCACGTTCGCAGGCCAGCACCAACCCCCCCGTCTCGACGATCGTGCGCAATTCGAAGAGCTGGACGAGATCGTCGGTTTCGAGTGCCCGGAAGAAGAAACCGAGATTGGGGCGCAGCACCAGAAAGCCTTCGCTGGCCAGCCGGTTCAGCGCTTCCCGCACCGGCGTGCGGCTTAAGTTCAATTGGCGCGCCAGCTGCATTTCGTTGATGCGTTGATCGGGGCGCAGATGGAAGTCGACGACCATCTTGCGTATGGCGTTGTAGGCGCGTTCCACGCTGTCGGCGGCCCGGGGGGCGCGAGGTTTGATCATGGCTGCCATCTCAAGGTTCGGCCCTTGCGTATGCATGGCCTCCTGGCGCCTGGTCGGTGGGCACCACTTCCATGAAGCTGACGTCGACTTGCTCCGGCATGGTCAATGCGGCGGCGACGGCTGCCGCGATGTCCTGAGGATGAACGGTACGGAACTTATCGTACATGTCGGCCAGCTTGCCGTGGTCGCCGTCCAGCGCGTCGCGGTAGATATCTGTGTGTACACGCCCCGGCGAAATTTCCGTGACGCGGATGTTGCGTCCCACCAAGTCGTGGCGCAGCACGCGATTGGCGGCTGTCATGCCGGCCTTGGCGGCCGCATAGGGCGCCGTGCCAGCAAACACGAAAGTGCCGGACGTGGATCCGATATTGACGATATGGCCGTGCCCGCGATACAGCATGCCAGGCAGGACCAGGCGCATCAGTTGCAAAGGCGCGCGCAGATTGATGTCTATCATGCTGTCGATGGCGGCCGCGTCCAGCGTCTCGATCGAGCCCAGCGCCGCGACCTGGCCGGCGTTGTTGACCAGCACGTCCACTTCCAGCGTGTGCAACAGGCGTTCCATGCCATCCAGGTCAGTGACATCGGCGCAATGTGCGATGGCGCCGGTTTCCTCGCACAGAGAGCGCAGGCTATCGGCGCTGCGCGCCACGGCGTGCACTTGCATGCCAAGGCGGGCAAGTTCTCGACAGATGGCGGCGCCGATACCGCGTGATGCGCCGGTCACCAGGGCGGAACGGTAATGGGTAGGTAAATGCATCGTATCCTCGAATTCAAACGCCGTGCCGCTGCTGCAGCGACAAAAGTTCGATCAGCCCTTCGTCGCGCTCTTGCCTGAGCTGGGCGTCGCTGCGCGAGCCCAGGGCGGCCTGTGTTCCGGAGACCATGGCGGCGCGCGTTGCCGCATCCAGCTGCGGAGTGGGGCGTAGATCCTTCCAGATCATTTCATAAGTCGGCCCGTATTTTTCCAGGAAGGACTCGAGTCCCTCTGCGCCCAGATGATTGGAGATGAAGGAGCCTTGCAAGGTCCATTTGGGCCCGGGGCCATAGCGAAAAGCACGATCTATGTCCTCGACGCTGACACTGCCCTCGGCCACCAGCGCGATGGCTTCGCGCCACATGGCGCCCATCAGGCGCAAGGCCAGATGGCCTGTAAGTTCGCGGCGCATGACGACGGGCTTTTTGCCGATGGATTCATAAAAGCACCTGGCGCTTTCCACGGCTTCGAGCGCGCTGAGTGTGCCGCCCGCGACTTCGACCAAGGGCATGATATGCGCGGGATTGAAGGGGTGCCCAAGCACGACGCGTTGCGGATGTGCGCAGCCCTGCTGAAAGTCGCTGACTTGCAGTGCCGAAGAGGACGATGCAATGATGGCGCGTGCAGGCGCGGCGGCGTCGATCGCTTGCAGCACCTGGCATTTGACCTCCATGCGCTCCGGCGCGTTTTCCTGAATGAAGTCGGCGGTGCGCACGGCATCTTCTATGTCTGCAAAAAAACGCAGCGCGCCGGCGGCAGTCCGTGCAGGCTGCAGGCGCTGCAAGTCCGCCAGCAAATCCGGAAGCGCCTGCTGGAACCGGTCCCAGGCTTTCGGGTCGGGATCCTGGGCATGGACGTCGAGGCCGGCGTGTGCGAATACAGCGGCCCAGCGCATGCCTATGGTCCCCAATCCGACGACGGCGACGGTTCGTATGCTTGCTGCCTGGTTCATTGCGAGTTTCCGTAGCGAAGAAAGTCCAGCACGACGCTGGCGTAGCGATCGGTTTCTGTGCGCGGCACGTAATGGCCGCCCCGCGGTAAAAGTGCCAGTTCGGCGTCGGGGATTTCGTCTGCCAGTTGCTGACTGTGATAGACGGGTGTAACGATGTCGTCACGGGCGGCGACGACCAGTGTGGGGCACTGGACGCGGTTCAGCGCGTCCAGCGCATCGTGTGCCATGACGGCGGCGATCCGCCTGCGCAGGATTTCAGCATCCAGCGGGTGGGGCGTTGCAGCCAGCGCTGTGTCGGGCAGATCATGGGTGGCCAGCCAGTAGGGCGGATGCAGCAGCAGCGCGGTGTGTTCGCGGTACATTGCCAGCCCGCCCACCTCCAGCAACTGCAAGCGGCTTTCGAATAGCCGCCGGAAATAACTGCAGGGACGGGCGAAGGTGGCCGACAGCACCAGCCGCGAAAATGCGATGCCCTTGCGGGCCGCCAGGTGCTGGCCGATGGCGCCGCCCGTGGAATGCCCTGCGTACAAAGGACATTCAAGGCCCAGATGAGCCATCAGCGCCAGCACATCGTCGGCCATGCTGTCGATGCTGTACGAACGATCGCAACGACTGCTGGCGCCCGTGCCGCGATGGTCGTGGGTGATGACGGTGAAATGGCGCGCGCAGCGCTGGGCAAACTCGCCCCAAAAAGAGGCCAGGCCGCCGAGCCCGGACACCAGCAATAGCGGCGGACCCTCGCCGATGACTTCATAGGCAATATGGCCGCCTCCGGCCAGCGCCAGCGTGTTTTTCATTTTTGCGCCGGCTCCGCAGGCTTGAATACGGTGCGTGCTTCGATTTCCAGCACATTGTCCGGACGGGCAAAGTTGGGCGGGGCGGGTTCGCCAGGGATACGCGGCCGGCCCACCGCCGAGAAGAAGTCTTCCAGGCCATGGGGCGCCATCAGCCACACCAGCTTCATGTCGTCTGTGTCGGAATCATTGCGGAACAGATGTTCGACATGCGTGGGCAATGCGATGAATGTGCCGGGCACCATGGGGTGCTCCTGGCCCTCGACAATGACGGTTCCGCGGCCCTGCCAGACAAACACGACTTCGTGGTTCTTGTCGTGACTGTGCTGGCGGATATAAGACCCGGGCGCCACGGACTGCATGCCCATGGAGAATGGCCCGTCCCAATTTTCCGGGGAAAGCTTGATGGTGATATAGCCATTGGCCGGCGTGGGCTGCCAGAAGGATTTTCCTTCGTCAGGCTGTATGACCAGCCCTTGCTTCAACGGTGCCGGGGCGGATGACGAATTCATGATTGACGCCTCCTTGGGAAAGAGCATGGAACACACTGTGTTCCATTTATTTTATTTGGTCGGGTTGAAGAAGGGGGCGGCCCGGAGGATCTGGTTTTCCATGTCGAGCACATAATCGGTTTCGATGACTTTCCGACGAAACGCCTTCCATAAGGGGTCGGCTTCCATATCGTCGCGACGCTGGTCGCGGTCCGCCAGATCGGCGAATTGCCACAAGTGCACTACCCGGCTGAGCGGACCTATATGGGTATAGAAATAGCCAAAGGGTTCGCCCAGATACTGGCGCTGCAAGGGTAGGCCGAATTCTTCATATAAGGCCAGGAAGTCGTGCAGTCGATTAGGGCGAATGGTGTACGTGCGGTGATCAAAAATCATGGTGTCTCCGGATATTGTTCGCCGTGCAATCCGGCGCATCAGGTCATACACTACTCTCAAAATGAATTGCCGACAATAGTGTATTGACTTATTGACACCCGCCAAATTGTCTTTATCATGAACGCAGTCAAATGCGGCGGCGTGGTGTCGGCGCACACTAAAAACCAGGAGACAACAATGCAATTCACGCGACGCGATCTGCTCAAGGTCAGTGCCAGCCTGGCCACGCTGGCGGCCACTTCGTCCAGCAAGGCATGGGCACAAGGAAGCGAAGAAATCCGCATGGGCACGCTGTGCCCCATTACCAAGGCGGGCAGCATTTTCGGTCCCGGGATGCAAAAGGCCATGGAATACGCCGCCG
>JAEWEH010000363.1 GCA_023389535.1 Pseudomonadota bacterium | reverse complement strand
AAGCGGCGGTGAACCATGGGTGAGGCAGCACATCATTCCGGCCTCGAGCTTCCCGACATCATAGCGAACCATGACGACGTCGAACGGCTGAAGGCCGCCTCGGGGCAAGCGCGCACGCCCTGTGGTTCGGGCAGCGTGGCCTGGCGCATCTGGGGCGCCGGCGGCGAACCCGTGCTGCTACTGCACGGCGGTTCCGGAAGCTGGTTTCATTGGGCACGGAATATCGCCGCACTCGTGCGTGCCGGCCATACGGTGTACGTGCCGGATCTGCCGGGTTTTGGCGAATCCAGCGTTCCTCCGGTCGGTTTCGATGCCGATGCGCATACGGAATGGATACTGTCGGGGATGGATCAGTTGCTGGGGGCCTCGGCCGACTATGATGTCGTCGGCTTTTCTTTCGGCTCTATGGTGGCCACTTTCGTCGCTGTCCAGAACCCTTCAAGAGTACGGCGGCTGGTGGTGGTCGGGGCGCCGGCGCTGACTACAGTGGCCGGCCCGCGCGTGGAACTCCAGTCATGGCGGTCGCTGCCGCCGGGGCCGCAAGTGCGCAAGGCGCTAAGGCACAATCTGCGTGCCATCATGTTTGCACAGGATGAATCGATCCAGGATTTTGTCGTGGACATCTACGGCGCCGACGCCCAGCAAGACCGCATTCCCAACCGGCAGCTCTATAAGACGGACATCCTGTTGCGGCAAATGCCGCTATTGCGCTGCCCGGTGTGGGGCATCTGGGGGGCACAGGACGCGCTGCACTTGGGATGCATCGAGGCGGCCATGGCCGGCTTGTCGCAAGCCCCTCGGTTCCAGGTGATGACCCTGATTCCGCATGCGGGGCACTGGGTCCAGTTCGAATCACCTGAACGGTTCAATCAGGTGTTGGTGCAGGCGCTGCGCGGTTGAATACGCCTGCATGCGAACTTTGCCCGGGTGATTCCAGACGGTAAGCCGTCAGCCCGGGCGGGGCCAGCTCGATATAAGGCCCAAGTCGGGCCAGAGTCCTTGGCCGGCTTACTTGTTCACCATCTCGACCAGCTTCTGCGCTTCGGCGATGGTGCCTTCGTAGCTGTTCGTCAGCGTGGGCGAGGTGACATACTTGCCGCCTACGGCGATGCTGGGCGTGCCTTCAATGTTATAGGCCTTGACCAGTTCGTTGGCGCGCGATGCCTTGGATTGCACGCCGAAAGAGTTGAACACGTCTTCGAAGGCCTTGCGGTCCACACCCTGGCTGGCGACCCAGTCGGTGATCGCCGATGCCGTGTAGATGCGTTTGCGTTCCTGATGGATGGCCTGGAACACTTTTTCATGCAGATCGAGGCGGTCCAGCGCTTCCAGCGCATAGTAAAGCTTTTGCAAGTCGCCCATGCTGGCGTTAAAGGCGACGGGCACGGGGCGCAGTACGACATTGTCCGGCAGCGTCTTGGCCCAATCCCGGACCAGCGGTTCGATCGCATTGCAGTGAGGGCAGGAATAAGAGAAAAACTCCAGCACTTCTATCTTGCCGGTGGTGTCTGACGGCTGTGCAGGTTCCACGACGACGTATTGCTCGGCCGCATGGGCTGCGGTGGCGGGAAGGAATAAGGCGCCGGACCCGATGGCCAGCATGGCGAGCGTACGTAAAAACAGGTTTTTCAGTGACATCATGGTTTCCTGAACGATCAAACATCATGAGACCGCGGCGGCGGCGACAAGTTCAGACCCAAGCCGCCGACGCCGCGTGCGTTGAAGACGGTGTTAAGGCCGCACGACGGAGGAGTCGATTTTCTCTTCCCCCAGCCGGGCACGCGAGCGGTTCATTTCGTCTATGCCTTTGAAGGGACCGACGCGCACGCGATTGATCGTACCGCCGTTGACTTGCGCCTTTTGCACTTGTACCGGCATGCCCATCAACAATATACGCGCCTTGACGGCCTCGGCATCCTTCTCGGAACGATAAGCGCCCGCCTGCAAGTAATACGTCGTCTGCGTCGTGGCGGGCGCGGCGGGTTTGGGCTTGGCGGCGGGAGGCTCGGTGCCCGGCGGCAGCTTGGCCTGAGCGGGGGGCGCCTTGGTTTCCGCCGGCTTGTCGGTGCCGCTGCCCAGGCTGGCGATCAGGTCGCCGATATTGTCCCGCCCGGTGCCGGTGCCCGGAGCGGGCGCGGCGGGAGGGATGCCGGGCAGCGGGGCCGGCGCCGTGTCGGTCGGGCCTGTGGGGGGCACGCCGGCCGCACTATCCTTGCCATACAGGCCGATATTGGGGTCGGGCGCATTGCGAACATCGGGAAGCAGGGTGGTGGCGGGGTCGCGGCTGGCCTTGTCCACAAAAGGCATGGGCACCTGCGTGACGAACAAGGCCACGGCAACGGCGGCGATCAGGCCGAAAATCAGGCCGATCAGGATGCCAAACAAGGTGCTGCCTGATTTGGCGCTGGACGATTTGCGACTGTTGCGGGCCATAAGAGCGCTTTACATCCTTTCGGGGGCGGACACCCCAAGTAGTTCGAGGCCATTGGCGATGACTTGGCCCGTGGCGCGTGCCAGGCGCAAGCGCGCCAGCTTGAGCTCGTTGTCGTCCACCAGGACCCGCTCTGCGTTATACCAGGCATGGAAGTCGGCTGCGCAGTCCCGTAGCCAGAAGGCCAGATGATGCGGTGCGAGTTCTTGCGCCGCCAAGGCCAGGGTGGAAGGATATTCCGCCAGGCGCTGCATCAGGGCGAATTCAGTAGGCGCTAACAGCTTCGAGGCAGCGGCCGCCGGAATCTGCTCGGCCACGTCGGCCGATTGCGCCAATATCGAGCAGATGCGGGCATGCGCGTACTGAATATAGTACACCGGATTTTCTTCGCTTTTGGACAGTGCCAGATCGATATCGAAGACGAATTCGGAGTCGGCGCGGCGCTGTATCAGGAAGAAGCGCACCGCGTCCCGACCCACCCAGTCGATCAGGTCGCGCATGGTGACATAGCTGCCGGCGCGCTTGGAGATCTTGACTTCGGCGCCGTTGCGCACGACTTTGACCATCTTGTGCAGGATGTAGGCGGGGAAGTCCTTGGGTATGCCCAGTTCCAGCCCCTGCAGGCCGGCGCGCACCCGCGCCACGGTGCCGTGGTGGTCGCTGCCCTGGATATTGATGGCGTGGTGAAAGCCCCGTTCCCATTTGGCGACGTGGTAGGCGACATCGGGCACGAAGTAGGTGTAGCCGCCTTCGGACTTGCGCATGACGCGGTCTTTGTCGTCGCCCGTGCCCAATTCGGTGGTGCGCAGCCATAGCGCGCCGTCGCTTTCATAGGTGTGGCCGGCGGCGATCAAGGCCTGGACGGTCTGATCCACCCGACCGCTGGTATACAGCGAGCTTTCCAGGTAGAAGTTGTCGAATTTCAGTCCGAAGGCCTGCAAATCCAGGTCTTGCTCGCGGCGCAGGTAAGCCACGGCAAAACTGCGGATATCGTCCAGCTTGTCGATATCGCCCGTGGCGGTGACCGAAGCCCCATCGGCCGCCTGTACCGTGGCGCGCGCCTGGAAGTCCCGGGCGATGTCCACGATATAGTCGCCTTTGTAGCCGTCGGCGGGGAAATCGGGTGAATCCGGTTCGATGCCGCGGGCGCGGGCCTGCACGCTGATGGCCAGGTTGTCGATCTGATTGCCCGCATCGTTGTAGTAGAACTCGCGTGTGACGTCGTAGCCTTGCGCGGTGAACAGCCGGCATAAGGCATCGCCCAGTGCCGCCTGGCGGGCGTGGCCCACGTGCAATGGGCCGGTCGGATTGGCGGAAACGAATTCCACCATCAGTTTTTCGTCACTGAGAGGCCGGCGTCCGTACTGCGCGCCATCTTGCTCTATGACATCCAGCACCGCCTGGCGTGCGCCATTGGCCAGACGGAAGTTGATGAAGCCCGGCCCGGCGATTTCCGCCGACGACACCAGGTGGGGCGTTTCGGGCATGGCCAGCACGGCGTCGACAATCTGCTGCGCGAGTTCGCGCGGATTGCGCTTGGCCGCCTTGGCCAGTTGCATGGCAACGTTGCAGGCGATGTCGCCATGCGCCGCCACCTTGGGGCGCTCCAGCAAGACCTTGGGTTCCGCGTCGGGCAGAATCTGCCCGACAGCCGACTGGATAAGCGAAATGAGCTGTTGTTGTTGCCCTGGAAGCATAAGACGAATCAGTAGTCGAAAGGAAAAAGGCTGGCGCGCGGGCCAGGCCGGCGCAGCCGACGCCGTATGCGCGCACGGCGGGAAGGGCTAAATGATAACGTGATTTCCATTATCCCGCGGGCTGGGCGATACACAGGCGGCGCTGCCGATTGCGCTGTGGCGGCCTTTTGTGCGGCGGCTTTTCCGTCCTTACGCCGGCGGGTCCCGCCAACCCAGTTCATCGTACAGCCACCTGGCGTAACCTGCCATATCCACCGTGCCGACCTCCGACCCTGCGGCGTGGCGCCAGTCTTCCGTACGTGCGATCAGCTTTTCAGTCGCAGCGCGAATGTCGCGGCCCAGCTGCGGATGATCGTCCTGATAGGCATGTTGGACAGCGCCGCCGGCGGTATCGACGCGTCGGTCGCCGTCCTGCACATAGCGCAGCGCGGCGGGGCGTTCATCATGCACGATGGGAAGCGAAACGACACGGTCATCCGGGTTCGCCAGGTCGAAGCGCACTGTGGCGGCTCGCGCCTGCCACAGCATCCAGTTCAGCGCCACATCCGCCAGATCGCCGCGGCCGGCGGGTTGGCCGTCGGTGTCACGCAGCGACCCGCCGCCGATATCTGCATGGGCGCCGATGAAAGGCGCTTCGATGACATTGTCGCTTGCGGCGTCGGCGATGCCTGTCAAAGGAAAAATCCAGCGGCGTTCATGCAGGGCGACGGCATGGGCGACCCATTCCCAGGCCGGGGCGATGGTCAAGTCGTAATTGGCATTACGCAGGCCGGCCGGCCCGAACTGGGCGACAGTATCGAACAGCCCCATGAATCGCAAGTCCAGACAGGCGGTGACCGGGCCCCGGACCGCGTCCGTATAAGAAAACAGGCTGCCTTGCATATGCTGCTGGATCAGATTGCCGAAGTGGCGCGCCAGGGCGGCGCCGCGCGAAAAGCCGATGATATCGATGGGAATGTATTCCAGGGTGCTGCCTGCGCCTTCAAGCGCATTCAACAAGGACAGCCATTGCGTATCCAGGATGCGGCCCGCGCTGAAGGCCAGGGCGGCGTCCATGTCCAGGTACAAGGAATTGCCGGGGCCGGAATGATAGAAGACCGGGCCGTCGCGGTAGGCCAGGCTCATTTTCCAGATATTGCTTTGGGTATCGGCGCTGTGGCGCGTGCCGTCGAAGGCGAATAGCAGCAGCCCGAGCGGGTCCGCATAGCGGCGCGGCTGTTGCCGGGCGTAGCCAAGCGCCTGATTGCGGGGCAGCGGGCCCAGCGGGTCCGGCTCCAGGTAATGGCCCCATTGCGGCATATAAGTGCGCAGCAGATTATCGTGCCAGCCCGTCGCCGAATCATGGACCTGCCCGGGCAGGCGTATGTCCAGCGACATGTCGCCGGCTATCTGCTGCGCCGATCCAAAGGGGTTGTAGCGAGCCGCCCAGCGCAGCCGGCCCGTAGCGTCGGTCAGCATGCGCGCTGCGCCCAACAAGTCGGCATGGGCCCAGAAAAGCGCGGCTTGCGCCGGGTCG